>JAUSPM010000245.1 GCA_030655675.1 Methanosarcinaceae archaeon
AGACCTTAATTGGTGTAAATGATGCAGAAAGGTATTAAATTCGTCAATAAAAATCAAATATTTCTTTTTGGTCAAGCCCATGGATGAGTTTATTACAGTCATCACTGAATTTTTTGCGGCTTTTCCAATGGTCAGTAATGGTGACATTCCAGGTATCATCAATGTTATGCAAATAACTCTTTAATTGTTTTCTTTGACATTGACGAAGAAATGACTTCATTTTATCCACCAGTGATTTTTGTAAATTTTTATCTAGATTATCCCATATATCATCCATTACTTCTTCTGTCAGATCTCTAACTTTAAATTTATTTTTTCCCGTTATTGAACGTGACATCAATGTATTGAAAACAAATGGAGCAATTCTTTTTGTTGGACTACTATCGGTGAATTTTAGTATTAAAGGCGCATGAGATTTAATTTCAACCGGTTCTGAAAATAAACCCTTTAATGCCTGATCTTTGAATGGTCGGCCATTAATTTGTTCAACGTTTCCATCTAAAATCACTTGTGGATAATCAATCCCCTCTTTTAGCAATTGGTCATTTAGGTGTATTAAATTATCTAGTCCAAATATACCAACATCTAATTCTAAACTTTCTGAAGGAATGTCTATACCTTTCTCAATTAGGTGACGTACTTGAATTGAGTCATAACTTTTTAAATTAACCCCGATTTTAAATTTTCCACCTTTACATTCTACAAACAATCCCATATTATCAGACATGAAAAGAATATCCGGATTAATTGAATTCGGAACACCGATTACTGGTTCGATTCTTGAAATTTTATAGCCTGCTTTGAAAAGATGATTTGGGTATGATTCTAAGTTGTAAGCAAGTCCCAATACTGCATTCATGATATCAAGATGATCAAAAGACTGATCCGTGTTGGTCAAAAATCATCACTCCTGGATCTAAATAATGTTGAATATTTGTATATAGTCTAAAGACCATATTTCCACAGGTGTTTTCTGATAAGTACAACCTACCATATTTTTGCATCAAATCCATGCTAAATTTATCACCTGTGTGAACATCCACTCCTGCAATTCTTAAGAAATCATCAGTGCGATCATGAACAACTCCCCATAATTTGAAAGGTTGCGTCGAATTAATGATTTTTTCGGATATGTGGTTGATATCATAATTTTTAGAAAATTTTATTTCGAATGGACTTCCACTCACAGTTTGACCACATGATGATTTTGTTAAAGACATTCTGTTATTTTCAATCTCGTTCATTTTATTACTATAATCATCTATTATTCCATCAACAAAGCGAATGTGCTCTTCAATATCAGTTCCTTTATTTACCGTAATTTTTCCATCAAAAAAAACCTCATCTAAAAATTTGACCTCGTGGTCATGTACATTAAGCACCCTTGTAGATGTTTTTGTCGAAGGGTAATTGTTTTCTTGTAATAGTTTGAATAAATCTTTGGATGGTTTTGTTCCTCTTGACCACAATCTCATTGTTAGTTGAGAAATATCATCTTCCCCTAATTCATCCTCGTTAAATATTTCTTGTTTGAATTTTATTGAGAAACCAACATTGACAAACTTACTTTCAATGTTGTCCAGCATTTGATGGGGCATCCATAGACTGTCGAGTAAAAGCAAATTTGTGAATTTATCAATAAATTTGTTGATTGTTTCACTATTTTCCATGTTATACAGTTTCCAGAATCGATTAAAAAATGTATCTACATATAAGACAAATCTCTGCCCGTTTTTGCGCACGATTATGCCAAATAAGAATTTATCGTCCGTTGTTTTTATCTCTAAATGGTATCCATCAAATGACGATGGTATTTTGTTAATATTGCAATTTGATTCTATAATATTAGTTTTCACGTTATATTCTGAATATTCTCCATGTTCTTCCAATGATCTCAGATTTGCATCTATGGTCCTTTCCATTTGTTTGTGAAGTTCGCTCCTCGATTTTATCATCTTTTTGACCTCCTTTTAATCTTAAATGGTATTTTTGAAAGAATGGAACTGCTTCAAGTATATAATTATTCAATATGATGCGATACTTCTTTTACTCATGATGTCCCAGATATATATTTTATATCTTATAACTTTCATGCAACTCACATTTTAAGACGATTCTTCCAGACAAAGTTCAAGTACCTATGTCAGGTTTATCTGAAGTTCATCAAGCGTCTCTGCCTGTGTATGGACATCAAGAATTCCAGAGACAACAGCCACATACAAGCCTGTTTCCGAGTCCTTTTCGACATATGCAGTCACCGTAGTTATAATTAATCTCCGTGATATTAAGTGATAAAAGTATCATTTTTTCTATCTAATTCTACTATAAAATAAGGTATATATAAGCACCGAAGTATCCTTATGCAACTGTTTGCACCCTTGCTTAAAATACACCAACCCATCCTTTTATATACCATGACCACTAACTAGAGGTTAGTATCCATCTAACATACCTCCTTGGTTACTAACCCACTGTGTATATCTTCCTCCCCTCCAAAGTAAACCCATGCTAACGCATGGATGTACTCTATTAACCTTGGGCCCTCCCCCAAGGTAATACTACTAACTCGGACTTACATGTAAGCATAAAATCGAGGATGAAATATGGAATCAGCACAGATACTTGACATACTGGGAAACGAGAACAGGAGAAAGATCCTCCAGCTCCTGTCCAACCGCCCATGTTATGTCAGTGAGATATCTGGTCGACTCGGTGTTGGCCCAAAGGCAATTATCAGTCATCTGAGTATGCTTGAAGATACAGGGCTAATAGAATGCCGCGTGGACGAACAAAGACGTAAATACTTCAACATCGCAGACAACATGCGCATTGAAGTCGCGGTATCACCCCATTCCTATGCTGTATCCGTACACACCACCCCCATAACTACAGGATATCATTTAAAAAACGATAGCAATGAAACTATCGAAGTGCAAAAGGCAAATGCTTCAGCAATGCTTGTAAATCTAAACAACGAAATAAATGATATGAGATACAAACAGGAAGAACTTGCACGCAAACAACAGGAATTGCAAGTAGGGTATTCCGAACTCATGGACATCTGCATGGATGCTATCGATAAAGTTGCAGACAATTCCCTTCAGGCAGAAATACTTTACACACTTCTTAAAACTGAACACAGCATAGCATCTCTATCCTATAACTTTTCAATGCATCCAAGCATGATCAGTGCTCAAGTAATAACAATGGCTAAAAGAGGACTCATTGAATATACCATAAGGGATAATCAACAATATTGGAAAATACTTAGATCTGAAAACGAAACCGGTGATGAACAATGAGTGAAGAAATTGTTGTACGGGTAGCCGAAGCATACCATCGGGATGCCGGCAGGGGCATTGCCAGACTTGACAAAGACCTGATGTTAAAGATCGGTGTTGCAAGCGGCGATATCATCGAGATCAAAAGTAAAGAAAATGCATACGGCATCGTCTGGCCAGGATACCCGGATGATACAGGGAAAAACACAATACGAATTGATGGTAACATCCGCAACAATGCCAAAGTCGGTCTGGATGACAAAGTGACGATCAAAAAGATCGATGCAAAAGAAGCGAAAAAGGTAACTCTGGCACCCACACAGCCGATCAGATTGGTTGGTGGCCCACGATACATATTACGAATACTGGAAGGACGGCCAATAGACCGCGGCCAGAACATACGCGTTGAGACCGTGAACAATCCGCTATCATTCATTGTTATGTCAACAACTCCTTCAGGACCTGTTATTGTCACACGCAACACCGAGATCGTGCTCAAGGAAAAACCGGTTGGGGAAGGCCTGACAACCGAACATCTCTCATACGAGGATATCGGCGGGCTCAAACGTGAGATCGGACTTGTGCGCGAGATGATCGAACTGCCCCTGCGCCATCCAGAACTATTCCAGAAACTCGGCGTTGAGGCACCAAAAGGCGTTCTCCTCCACGGACCACCCGGAACCGGAAAGACCATGATCGCAAAAGCGGTTGCATCCGAGACCGATACTAACTTTATATCCATTAGCGGTCCGGAGATCGTATCAAAATACTACGGCGAAAGTGAACAAAAACTGCGCGAGATGTTCGAAGAAGCCCAACGTGACGCACCATCGATCATCTTCATAGACGAGATCGATTCGATTGCACCAAAACGCGGCGAAGTTACAGGTGAAGTTGAGCGCAGGATTGTTGCACAGTTACTCTCACTCATGGACGGATTGCAATCCAGAGGCGAGGTCGTTGTCATTGCTGCAACCAACCGCCCGGATTCTATCGATGAAGCCCTACGGCGCGGCGGCAGGTTTGACAGGGAGATTGAGATAGGTATTCCTGACCGCAACGGAAGATTGCAAATATTGCATGTCCACACCCGTGGAATGCCGCTTGAAGATGATATGGATCTCGAAGGACTTGCAGATATCACGCACGGATTTGTAGGTGCTGACCTCTCATCACTCTGTAAAGAAGCTGCAATGCATGCAATTCGTAGAATGCTACCTATAATCAACATCGAAGATGAGATCCCACAAGAGATCATGGATGAACTTAAGGTTACAAAAGAAGATTTCGATGAAGCGTTGAAAAACATTGAACCATCAGCCATGCGTGAAGTATTCGTAGAAATAGCGCATGTTAAGTGGGAAGATATTGGTGGACTGGATGAGTCAAAACAGGAACTTATTGAGGCTGTCGAATGGCCACTAAAATACCCGGAACTATTCAAAGTCATCAACACCAAACCTCCGCGCGGGATCATGCTATTCGGACCACCGGGCACTGGTAAAACAATGCTTGCAAAAGCCGTTGCAAGCGAGAGTGAAGCAAACTTTATCAGCATAAAAGGACCGGAAATGCTGAGCAAGTACATTGGCGAATCAGAACGCGCGGTCCGTGAAATATTCCGCAAGGCAAAACAAGCCGCACCGACCGTGATATTCTTTGATGAGATTGATTCGATCGCACCACACCGTGGCACAAGTTCTGACTCGCATGTAACAGAGCGTGTTGTCAGCCAGATACTTACAGAACTTGACGGCATCGAAGAATTAAAGGACGTTGTGATCGTAGCTGCAACTAATAGACCTGATATGGTCGACCCCGCACTATTGCGCCCTGGCAGGTTTGATCGGCTTATCTACATTAGAGTACCGGATAAGGAAAGTCGCGAAAAAATATTTGCAATCCATCTTGAAGGTAAACCGATTGCGGACGAAATTAAATTGTCCGAACTTGCAGATATGACCGATGGATATGTTGGTGCAGATATCGAGGCGATATGTCGTGAAGCAGCAATGCTTGCAATGCGTGAGATAATCAAACCCAATACAGACAAGGCGGAAATGTTGAAGATGGCAGAAAAGATACGGCTAAACAAAGACCACTTCAAACGTGCAGTATCGCGCGTCAAACCCACAACCTCGAGAAGTGCGTTAAACTTATATGAACAGAGCGCAGAGATGTTTGCAAGATATTCAGTTAGCGATTATGAATCGCAGCAAGAAAATGCAGATGAAAAAGGAAAAGATTCCACAACAGATTATATTAGCTAAATCCATCAAGAGGTGATATATTATGGCAGATAAAAGACGAAGAAAAGGTTTGTTTGATGATGACTTCGGAGCAGACCCCTTTGAAGATATCGAAAGCGTTATCGACCATATATTCAATGAAATGGGGATCAGCATGGATGATCTTTCAAACCAGCCTTTCGTGTATGGATTCTCCGTTAGCCAACGCCCGGGTGAAGAGCCGGAAATTCATGAATTTGGAAACGTCCCCCCCGAACCGGGAGCCGTAAAACCAAAAGGGCAACAGATCAATATCGGCGAAATCGAACCGCTTATTGATGTATTTGAAACCGAAGATAGCGTGCATGTTGTTGCCGAAATGCCAGGTATCGAGAAAGAAGATATACAATTGGATGCAACCGATTCAACAGTTGACCTTAAAGCAACACATGGCGAACGGCAATACTCCGAATATATTGAACTGCCTGTCAAGGTTGACCCGGACAGTGCAAAGGCAACCTACCTCAACGGTGTACTTGAGGTCATCTTTGAGCGACGGGAGCCTGTGAAAAAGACATCGATCCAGATAAAGTAGATTAACTACGCGAGCAGGGTTACTGCTATTTACATGGTGCTGCGGAGTGGGAAATATAGCTCACGATCGTTTGCACTTTTTTTAATTAATTACATGTGAGAGCGTGTGCGAATTGTTTTTTGAATTGAAGGATAGAGGGATTATTAGATTGTAAAACAATTTATGTTTTGTAAGCAAGGGTGAAACAACTTGGTTGGAATGTTGAAAATGCATCATCAAAAATCGAATGTTTTTTTCATAGAAGTACACTTTAGTTAACATTATAAACGAACAACGTTGTTTATTTAATGGTGATTGTAAAAGTTGTAATGTGTTCATCATGTAATAAGGTAATAACGGAGGATGACATGAATTTTGGAGATTTTTTATTGTTCTTTATTGGTGGCTGGATTCTTGTAGTGATGGGTATTTTTGGTGGTATGGAAACATTAGTATTGATAGGATGTGTATCAGTTACATTTAGCTTTGCATTAATACGGCCTTGGGACAATATTCCTCTAACCCTCTTTTCTTGGCCAATGAGGTCTTATGCCATCTAAAATCTCAATGTAGCCAATTCTTCTGATATCATGAGCAACAAGTTTCAACTTTG
>JAUSPM010000259.1 GCA_030655675.1 Methanosarcinaceae archaeon
GGGAAAGTCCATATTTCGAGGTATTCTAACTTATTAAATAAATGTGGTACAACGCTACATAGCGTTTTACTTGCCAATATTGATTGGAATGTTTCAATTTTGCCACTTTTCCGACAGTCTCTATAAAACATATACTATTAAAAATTGAGGAATATGCTGGAAACGATTGAAAATTCGATGTGTATGCAGGGCAATGCGCGCTACGCGCGTGAGGTGAATCGTTTTTATCATGGACTCATTAAACACTTTGCACCACAACATTGCACCACAACATTGCACCACAACATTGCACCACAACATTGCACCACAACATTGCACCACAACATTGCACCACAACATTGCACCACAACATTGCACCAGCTATACAAATACCAATTTTCAATAAACTACAATGTTATACTAAACGTATTTGTTTAACTGAAACAAAATGTAACAACCGCCGCCGCTCGGCGCATTCCAATGCTACTTGCCATGGAAAACGGCACCTGATTGATATACAGGGATTGTCGGAAATGGTAATAACGAAACATTTAAACCAATATTAATAAGTAAAACGCTATGCTGCATTGTATTGCATTTGTTGGATAAGTTGAAAATCTCGAAATGTGGATTTTTCTGACGGATTTTGTAAGATTGTGTAATCCTAATTAATGTGACTGTATAGGATGATTATATCGATGATGGGGGAACGTACCGCCTGCGGCGCATTGATTCGGCATCAACAGTATCCATCTATACTAAACAATATCTACTTTTTGTAACTTTTTGCCCAGAGGACACAGAGAGCACAGAGAACGTAGCAACATTCCCTCTGTGGACTCTGTGCGCTCTGTGGCTGTTAGATCCAGTTCTAAATTATACTTGCGGAGTAGTATATCATGTGGAAAAATCCGATTTTGCTCCTCATAAAATAAATTGATATAAATAGATTCAGATACTTTTTATCTTTGTTCCGGAGCGGTTAGGGAACACTCGGAAAACACAGTGATGACGAGAAAATCCTCGCTATGCTCGGATTGACTCTAACAATATGTTTATAAAACATATACTATGAAAAATCCATTGCATCCTCTGTGTTTCATCTTTTTAATCATAAACTCCAAAAACACGAAGGTGACAAGTGATGGAATACGCAATTGACATAAAAAACCTTACTCGCAACTTCAAAGAATTGACTGCTGTAGACAATGTCAGCCTCACCGTCGAAAAAGGGGAATTGTTCGGACTTCTGGGCCCCAACGGCGCCGGAAAGACCACAATTATCAACATGCTATCCACAATGCTCAAACCAACATCAGGCAACGCCACAGTCTGGGGTGCAGACATCAGTTCAGAACCCACAAGGGTGCGCAGGTCGATTGGCGTAGTATTCCAGGGCAATACACTTGACGACAGGCTCACAGGTCGGGAGAACCTTGACCTGCACGGGCGGCTGTACGGGCTTTCCAAAGACTTACGCAGTGAGCGGATAATGGAAGTTCTTGAACTTGTAGAACTTTCCGAGCGTGCCGATGAGATCGTAAAGACCTACTCGGGCGGCATGATGCGCCGGCTTGAGATCGCAAGAGGCCTCATGCACCACCCGGAAGTGCTGTTCTTGGACGAGCCCACACTCGGGCTTGACCCCCAGACCCGAAACCATATATGGGACTATATCGAGAAACTCAACCGCGAAGAGAACATCACCATGGTGCTCACAACCCATTACATGGAAGAAGCCGACAGCCTTTGCAAAAGGATCGCGATCATCGACCACGGAAAGATATCCGCACTTGGTACGCCCACAGACCTCAAAGCACAACTTGGCGGCGACATCATCACACTCACAACCGCAACAGAGGACGGCGCAACAGGGTTGCTCGAAGTCTGCAAAGACCTCAACCTTGCAACCGACATATCAATATCAGGCAGCACCGTCAGGATCACTGTGCCATCAGGCGAGCGCGCTATTCCCCAGTTCCTCAATGCCGCCTCAGGAAATAATATCCCCATCGAATCGGTAAATCTCAGAAAACCAACCCTCGATGACGTCTTTTTATATCACACAGGACGCGCGATCCGCCAGTCCAATGTAGATGAAATGGACCGGATGAGATTCATGATGCAGTCCCGAAGACGCTAACCAGTATCACAATGCGTAACTTGTCCGAAGTTCCTTGATCTTATCTCGGATCTGGGCAGCCCTCTCAAACTCAAGGTTCCTCGCAGCCAGATGCATGTCAGCCTCCAAGTCGATAATAATATTTGATATCTCCATAGCAGACATATCCTCTGCGATCATCATACCGCCTGAAACCTCGCCACTTGCCCCTGCATCCATCTTAACCAGTTCCTTCTGGATCGCTTTTTGGATCGTTTGCGGAACAATACCATGTTTCTTATTATAATCTATCTGGATCTCGCGTCGCCTATTTGTTTCCTTCATGGCACGCTCCATCGAACCTGTGATATTATTGGCATACAATATCACGCGCCCCTCCACATTCCTTGATGCTCGACCAATGGTCTGGATAAGTGAACGCTCCGAGCGCAGGAATCCTTCCTTATCTGCATCAAGTATGGCAACAAAAGCAACCTCCGGCAGATCCAGTCCCTCACGCAAAAGGTTAATCCCAACAAGCACATCGAACTCCTTTTTTCGCAGCCCCCTCACGATCTGTGTACGTTCAATGGTCTCGATGTCCGAATGCATGTACCTGACCTTGATCCCCATTTCCAGAAGGTAATCGGTCAGGTCTTCTGCCATGCGTTTTGTAAGTGTTGTAACAAGTGTTCGAAAACCCCTCTCAGTAACTTTCCTTATCTCTCCTATCAGGTCGTCAATCTGGTTATCCACAGGACGCACGATGATATCGGGGTCAACAAGACCTGTCGGGCGAATAACCTGCTCAACAACAGTTCTGCTTTTCTCAAGTTCATACTCGGCCGGAGTTGCAGAAACATATATCACCTGATTGATGCGCTTCTCGAACTCATCATAGCGCAGAGGGCGGTTATCATATGCCGATGGCATGCGGAATCCGTTATTGACAAGTGCATCTTTCCTGGCGCGATCTCCATTATGCATTCCGCGTATCTGCGGGATGGTTGCATGGGACTCATCAATGACCATCAGATAATCGTCAGGAAAGAAATCAAGCAAACTGAATGGCGGTTTTCCAGGGTTTCGACCGTCGAAATGGCGGGAATAATTCTCGATACCGGAACAGTATCCGATCTCACGCATCATCTCGAGGTCAAATTTGGTGCGCTGCCTGAGTCGCTGTGCCTCCAGAAGTTTATTCTCCTTATCCAGTTTGGCAGATTCGATCTCAAGTTCTGCCTCGATAGAAATTATAGCCTGTTCCATACGTTCCTGTGGCATCACAAAATGCTTGGCAGGATAGATAACAAGCCGCCCGCCTTTTTCTATGGAATCAAGAACCTTGCCTGTAACAGGGTCAAAATAAGATATCCTATCAATCTCATCCCCAAAAAGTTCGACACGGATACCGTGATTTTCTTGTGCAGGATATATCTCGACCGTATCCCCGCGTGAGCGGAATGTGCCCGGCTTGAAATCCACACTGTTTCGTTCGTATTGTATATTTATAAGGCTGGAAAAAAGATGGCTTTTATTGATCTCCTCTCCCGATGTGAGAATAACTGCCATCTCCTGCCATTCTTCGGGGGAGCCAAGCCCATATATGCAGGAAACACTCGCAACTACAATGACATCCCTGCGTTCGATCAATGATTTTGTTGTAGAAAGGCGCAGCCTGCTGATTTCATCATTAATATGTGCATCTTTATCAATATACGTATCTGTTGTGGGGATATATGCTTCAGGCTGGTAATAGTCGTAGTAGCTGACAAAATATTCAACCGCATTGTTAGGAAAGAAATCCCGAAATTCGGAATATAACTGTGCCGCTAGTGTCTTATTATGCGCAATGACAAGTGTAGGTTTTTGTACGTTCTCGATCACATTTGCAATTGTGAATGTCTTGCCGGAACCGGTAACTCCTAATAATGTCTGATGCTTTTGCTTTTTCAGCACCCCTTCTGTGAGTTTTAGGAGTGCCTTTGGCTGATCACCTTTTGGTTTATAGTCAGATACAAGTTTGAAAGGACGCATTGTAGTTGTGAATATGGGTGTGAACACCTATAAACGTATTCTTGCGGAGTGGTCGTGTTTTTATCATATATAAGCACGTATGTTTACATCATGTTTACACGATCACACATTAACTCAATGAAAAACACAATTGTAGATGTGTGAATACTACTGTCACGTCAACTTTAAAGTGTCGTGTTATGGCGAGTATAGATGAATTGACCGGAACTACGAAAACCGTAACAACCGTTTCCGCCATCAGGCGGCGCGGTCCACTGCCACCAAACTCGTAGACCAAACATACAATTTACAATTCTCAAAAATGCAAATACGCCGACGTTTGAAGATCGAAATATACTTCACATTCGTGGTGCAGGAACGTGCCGCGCTCACGCGCGGGTGGTTGCGC
>JAUSPM010000272.1 GCA_030655675.1 Methanosarcinaceae archaeon
ATACGCCGTTTTTATGTATAGCAATCCATACAAAAACAGACATGTTGACAGTGATTGAAACTTCGATGTGTATTCAGGGCAGTGGTGAAGGACGGCGCCGCGCTACGCGCGTGTGGTAGTGTCGTTTTTATTTTCAACTCATTAATCCGCAACGCTACAACACAACTTTATACCAGCTAAACAAATACAATAAATCTTAGGTTCAGTGCCTGCACCACCATCATTTCTTCTGCCGTGCCCCTGACCTCGCAATAAAGTTCGACACCAGCGTGTACACAAATGTAATGATACCAAGCCAGACGATCTGTCGACCAATCACTTCGTAAGTAGTAAATGTTAATATCAGCCCGACAGCAAGAATAACAATATTTGCATTGCTGATCTTTTTATTTCGTCTCAGAATTACTGCAGCCCTTTGCTTAGCAACCATATTATCTTTTTTATCTTGTTTCAATAACTTCACATCCTTTAAACTTCGATCAATTCATTCGCAGCTTTCCTTAACCTATTCAAAACCGCCACTCCGACACCATCACATTTGATCGATCCGTCCACAATTATAACGTTAACGTTAACACTAACGCTAACACTAATATCAACATCCCTTTCATCCAGATATCGCAGCCCTGCAAACAAATTGCGGGCAGCATCTTCAGGCTTATCCCGTCTCCCAAGCGAATACATCTCATCCGCAGAAACATGCTCTGCAGTTTCATCTGTAATGAGCAAACCCACACGCATATTCTTTTCAGAATAATTGTCAATCAATTCAGAAATCTTCGCAGCAACGGCCATGCCGTCGCCTTCAACAAGTACAACCCTTGTCTTTGGTGAATAGTGGGTATATTTCATACCCGGCGACCGCACGACGTCGCCTTCCTCAACCGCCTGGTCCGTATATCCAATAACAACCTCGCCAACGTACTTCTTAATATCTTCCAAACTCACGCCGCCAGGCCTCAGTATCGCCGGAACATCGGATGTAACATCAAGTACCGTAGACTCAACCCCAACTTCAACAGCCCCGCCATCGATCACAGCATCGATCCTGCCTGAGAGGTCGGATATCACATGCTCCGCTGTTGTCGGACTTGGCCTGCCGGATGTGTTCGCACTGGGTGCTGCCAGTGGTGTGCCTGCAACTTTTATCAGTGCAAGCGCAACAGGATTGTCCGGCATTCTTACTGCCACCGTATCCAGCCCGCCTGTTGTAATGTCAGGCACCGCACTCGTTCGTTTCAGTACCAGCGTAAGCGGACCCGGCCAGAAAGCGTCCATCAATTCAAAAGCAATTGGCGGGATATCCTTCGCGATAATATCCAAACTATCCCTCGATGCAATATGTACGATCAACGGATTATCAGCAGGTCGCCCCTTAGCTTCGAAAATCTTGCGAACAGCGACAGGATCAAGTGCATCCGCACCCAGACCATACACGGTCTCGGTAGGAAATGCCACAGTGCCGCCCTGTTTAATAATATCGGCAGCCTTGCTGATGGTGTCAGCAAAGTTGCTCTCATCGATCTTAAAAACCAGAGTCTTGTTGTTCATCAATTATGAGCATCCGTCTAGTCTATACTTTCAATTATCCCCATTTATCAAGTGCGACCTTGATCTCGTTGTGGGTTTTTGCATATTCAGCAAGGGACAATCCCTCAAGTGAAGCATCAACAGCCTGGCGACATGCCGTAGCACCGGCAGCCGTCCCATTTGGATGGGCATGAATGCCTCCCCCGAACTGCATGATAACATCTTTTCCAAATATGCGCAGAAGTTCAGGGATCATAGTAGGTTCAAGTCCTCCTGATGCAACAGGGAACATTGGCTTCATGCCACCCCAATCCTGCTCAAGAACATGCAGTTCCTCGTTCGCAGGGACTTTATTCAAAACACACTCATCCCGCAGGGCAAGTACCTCATCCCGCTCGCCGTGCATCTTACCGACAACTGTTCCAATGTGAAGCTGGTCAAGCCCGATCAGGCGTGTGAGTTTGGCGATCACAAGCATACTGATACCGTGACGGGGGTATCGTGTAATGGCAGAATGCATGCACCTGTGGGCATGGATCGCAAGTCCCATATCCTCGGTGGCTTCACGCAATGACTGCAGGGCAGTCCAGCCAACAGGCATGATATCGATCATAACATATTTACCGCCAAGGTCACTGATAAACTGCGCCCTTCTTATCATCTCCTCGCAGGTAGGTGCGGTGATGTTACACATATACATCTTTTTCTCACCGGTTTCAGACTCTGCTTTATCCTGTCTCTTTAGGGTAAGTTCAGCGCGTGTATTGAACCTGTTGAACTTCTGGTCAGTAAGATTCTCATCATCTTTTACAAGGTCGCAACCACCTGCAAATGCATTATATGCAACCTCTGCGTGCAACTCTGATGAAAGTCCGACCTTTGGTTTTACAATGGTTCCAACCATTGGTCTGTCAATATTGCCAAACAAATCTTTGATACCCGCGATCCCGTATTTAGGACCCCTGTACTGTGCAACGCAATCTTTTG
>JAUSPM010000274.1 GCA_030655675.1 Methanosarcinaceae archaeon
TCGACCCATCCAAAGATGCGGACGGTTTCCATCCCTACAATATGGGACAACTTTTGATCGGGAATGAGGGGTTTGTACCATGTACTCCAAAAGGTGTGCTTCGCGCACTTGAAGAGTATGGTGTAGAGATCCAGGGCAAACATGCTGTGATTGTTGGACATAGTAATGTTGTTGGTAAACCAATGGCTGCAATACTTATCAACCGCAACGCTACGGTTTCAGTTTGCCATGTTTATACCGCTAATCTCAAGAAGTTTACAATGGATGCCGACATACTCATTGTTGCAACAGGTGTGAAGCATCTCATCAAAGCCGATATGGTGAAGGAAGGCGCTGTTATCTTCGATGTAGGGATCACCGAAGAGGATGGAAATGTCTATGGGGACGTTGATTTTGATAATGTGATACACAAGGCATCACTGATAACTCCTGTACCCGGCGGCGTGGGTCCGATGACGATATCCATACTCATGCAGCATGTGCTCATGGGTGCTAAAAATACTAACTAAATGCGATTCTTATATAATATATAAAACCCATATTATCGTTAACAATGGTTGTTGATGTTGACATATGCGGCTTGAAGATCGGTGATGAGCATCCTGTGCGGTTAATGGGTGTCATAAACCTTAGCCGCGAATCTTTTTACAAAGCGTCTGTTGCAGACAGTAATTCTATTCTCAATGTGGCACACCGTATGGTAGATGAGGGTGCGACCATCCTTGACGTTGGTGGACGTTCAACATGGCCGCTTTCAGAACCTATTACTAAAGAGCAGGAACTTCAAAGACTTCTGCCTGCACTTGAGATCTTACAGGACAACGTGGATGCTTTGATATCGGTTGACACGATGTTCTCTGATATTGCGGAAAAATCACTCAAACTGGGTGTGAATATCATAAATGATGTATCCGGCTTTACCGCAGATGAAAAAATGGTGGATATAGTGGCAGACCACGGCTGCCCTGTTGTTGTGATGGCATCCAACAAGGTAACAGGTGACCCGATTGGCATGGATGCGATCATGCGATCGTTGGATGTGATAATCAATAAAGCCCTCAGCCGTGGGGTGGGGGACGACCAATTGATACTTGATCCTGCGATCGGGAAATGGGTCGCTGAAAAAGAGCCGATATACGATCTTGAAACAATTGACCAGTTCGAAAGGTTGAATGTATTTGAAAAACCACTTCTTGCTGCGATATCACGCAAATCGGTCATAGGTGAGGTACTTGACAAACCTGCTACAGAACGGCTTTTTGGCTCCCTCGCAGCAACAGCGGTTGTGGTCAGCAAGGGCGCGCACATTATCAGGACACATGATGTCGCAGAGACACTTGATATTGTAAAGGTCGCGGGTGCTATTCGTAGCCGAACTCCAGTTGTTAAGAATGGGGATTTCGAGGTTTCGGTATTGGACATCAAGCATCCTTCGGATGCAGTCATCGCAATGCGCGGGGTTGGCGCGACCGAAACAGGCAGCAATGTGATGAAGAACAAGACCATAAACCGCGTTTTGCGTATCAGGAACATTACGACAACGGAAGCCCTGATAATCAAACAGGAAATGCTCTCACGCGGCGGAGATGCTGCACTTGCACGCGATGCAGTGTCGCATGAGACCACAAAAACGGATGTGATCATTACAGGCACCCTACTTCAGATGGAACGTCTTATCAACAAACTGGAAGGACAGGCGCGCAGTTTGCCGCTTATATCGAAGATGATAAGGGAAATTCTTGATCTTCAGATGGATGTGGAATACCGCTATTCGAGGAAATATTAATATGATAATTTCATCAGCCAAACCTTTTGAAAAGATATTGGCATCGCTTGAGGGAGAAGACGATATTTTTGTGATCGGCTGCAATGTATGCGCTGCCAAATTGCATATTGGGGGCGAGCCCGAAGTGCTTGCTATGTGTGAGCGCCTCAAGGATGCCGGTAAGAATGTTGTTGGATGGATACTGCCAACCGCAGCATGTAGTGTGCATTCATGGGAAGCACTGGTTGAAAAGAATCCTGCTATTGAAGATGCTCATGCAATGCTTGTTATGGGGTGTGGAAGTGGCACGTCTGTTGTTGCATCGGTGGTGGATGTGCCTGTTTATTCTTCCAATGATACTAATTCACTTGGTGGACTAAGCAATGATGTCGTCCTGCATGATCAGTGCGCAATGTGTGGTAAGTGTATCATTGCTGAATTTGGCGGCGTATGTCCAACTACGCAGTGTGCAAAAGGGCTGTTGAATGGACCCTGCGGTGGCTCAATGAATGGGAAGTGCGAAGTTGACAGGGAAACGGATTGTGCGTGGGAACTTATCTACAAGAGGCTCAAGATCATTGGACGGCTCGATCTGCTGGATGAGTTGCATGAGCCTAAGGAACATTGAATGACAAGGGTATTTTTAAAATATCAATGCAGCCATCCGCGCGCGAGCGCGGCATATCTCCACACCACCACCAAAAATTTTACTATCCACCATGGACATGCATATATGGATTATCAAGAAAAGATGCATTTGTATTGTACATAAGTGGTATTAACGAGAAAATCCTCGCTATGCTCGGATTGACTCGAACTATATAATTCTATAAATTATATACTATAAAAAATGAATTTGCGTACATAAGTGGTATTAATAAAAAATGAATTTGCATACATAAGTGGTATTACATGACTTTCGGCTAAATTGAAAATACGACCCACTTAAATTAGACAAAGTTTATATAGTTTAAAAAACAAATTTATCAATTAATGTCTAAAAATGCGAGAGTTCAAGAAATTCT
>JAUSPM010000275.1 GCA_030655675.1 Methanosarcinaceae archaeon
GGGAACGTGATCCCAAACAAAATACTCGTTATCCCTCTCGACCTACTTAGATAGTAGGTGACAAGATACATTTTTTTGTTGCTCTTGCAATAAGGGGTATATACGAACAAATACGAATTATATAGTCCGAGTAAATTCGACCAAATTGAGAATTTTCTCGTTTGAACATTCATCAACATTGAATAGCATAATTAAAATAGTACTAATATTTAATAGAAAGTACAGCATGAATACTATTCAAAAGCATACAATGAGGGCAGATAATGGAAACGCGTGACATAATTTTCTCAGTTGTAATGGTAGTATCTTCATTTGTTCTGACATACGAATGGCTTGGCAGGTTCAAATATAGTCCTGCAAATTCATTGATCATATTGTCGGCAATGGTAATGATAGGAGCACTTGCCAGTATGATCTTATCAGTTGACATGAGACTTCGAAAGATCGACAAAATGATAGATACAAAGGAACGTTCGTTGCGTATCAACATCCAGAGCGTTGAGGACAATACAGCCAAAAAAATGAATACGGTCATCAACAGGCTGGATGACGCAATGGAAAAAGTTAATCGCAGACAGTATCGGTAAAAGCATCTTTTACCATCTTTTCTATTTTTTCCATAACAAGCCTTGCGTCCGCAACATCTGCAGCCCTTCGTATATCGATCCTGCCGTTTCGATATAGAAGTATTGTATTGCCACCCAGTTCAAACCTTGCAACCCCTAACCTTTCGGAACACTTGAGTTCCAATATCTTAGTTTCCAAAACCTTATTTTGCAATGTCCTGCAAAGCACATCCATCAAAAAGCCGTTTGAATACTGCGATTCTGCAATGTATTTTCCGGGCTCGTCGACACATGGTCGCGCAAGCTGTATCGCATAATCCGGTGAATGGTCGGATTCGGCAGTGCCACAGTAGTTCGCGTTCATAGTGTACTTTATATGTGTTTTTGTAAAAAAAGATGCCTATTAGGTTGTGATATAACACATAATTGACCCCGACACCAATTTTTAATTCAATGTCAATATTCAAACTCCAATACCTTCGAATAACATATTTATCTTTCCGGATATGTCATTGGAAAAGGATATCTTGTCCTCTGAATTCAACCACATTATTAGTGAGTGCAAATAAACTCCGGTTATGATCTCAGATGCTTTATATACATCAAGACTTGTTTTTACGTCACCGATCTTTGCACCCTCATCAAGTAGTCCACATACGGTTTCAGTAAGGCGATGAAGTCTGCATTTATCCTCACAGGGTCCCAAACCGGAATGTACCATATATCGGGTGTATTCAAAGACCATCAATTTTGTAAGTGCTTTGTCTTTTTCAACACTCTCTGCCAGAAAAACCAGAAAATTTGTTATCTTTTCCTTTGTAGGAATCCCTTTCATTGTTTCATTTTCAATAAGATCATAGATCAACTCTTCTTTTTGCTCTCCAAAATACAATAGAAGTGCCTCTTTTGTCGGAAAATAATTGAAAAATGTACCTTTGGCGATCCCTGCTTCTTTTGTGATCTCATCAACAGTTGTTTTTTCGAACCCTTTTTCCTTAAACAATCTTCCAGATACTTCAAAGATTTTATTTTTGGTCTCTGTTTTCTTTTTTTCACGCAAGGACATGGAATCATCTTCTTAATATTTAGTGACTATTGGTGACCATTGGTCAAATATGACTATAGTCATTGTTTAGCAGCATTAATATTTAATGATATTGGTACTGCCATCACCAATTGCAACTACGGTATCCTTAAATATAACGTACTATATTTATGACTGCAGTCACATTTGACCATAGTCATTATCAGACAGGCTTAAATAAAATTGCCCACCTACTCATATGGGGATGATTTACAAACAGTTTTTAATAAATCAACATCAGGGGACATCAATATAAAAAATTTCTTCGAAAAGATTGGTATTTTCATAGAACATAACACAATACCCATCATCCTGATGGCAATTCTGTTCATCGCAATTGCAGGACAGGGTGCACAGCAGATAACGATGGAATCAGGTACAGACACATTTGTCGAAAAGACATCAAAACTGTATCAGGATTTCGATCACCTATATCTCAGGATATTTTTCACTCAATCCATCGTCGTACTAATAGAAGGCGAAGATGTCAAAAGTTCCGAAGTTTTGCAGGCGGTTGATCGATTAGAACAACAATCAAAAAACACACGGGACGTTGTTGGCACTTCAAGTGCAGTATCTGCTATAAAAAATTTCAATTACCAGATGACAGGCAGATATGAAATGCCTGACAGCAGGGAAGAGATCGATGCGATAGTATCAAGCCACTCGTCTGATTTTGATTTTATCCTGCCGGATGACACTCATACAATTGTCTATATCGAAATGCCTGGTGACACAAGTGACGAAACGATGGCAGAGATCCTGCGTGAGACCGAGATCGCAGCCACAATTTCGGATTTCCCACCTGACTATAACGTCATTGTAACAGGCGACCCTGCATTCATGATCGCAATGAACAATGAGATGACAACAAGCATGGTTCCACTTCTCATGATATCAGCCATTCTCATGGTAATAGTACTCTTTTTAGTATTTGGACATGTCAGATGGAAACTCCTTCCTCTTCCTATCGTACTCCTTGGGATCATTTACACATTCGGCGCAATGGGATACCTCAAAATACCACTCAGTATGGTATCCATGTCCGCATTCCCGATCCTCATTGGACTTGGGATCGACTATGCCATCCAGTTCCAAAGCCGAATCGAAGAAGAACTTAAGCGTGAACATGACGAAAAAAAAGCCGTAATACAGACCATCAAACATACCGGTCCTGCCGTACTCATCGCATTGGTCATAACAGGTTTGGGATTTTTTTCTCTATTTACATCTACTGTTCCCATGATACAGGATTTTGCAAAACTTCTCCTCATAGGAATAACAATGTGTTTCATAGCATCTCTTTTTGTTGGAGTGGCAGTTATATATGGTCTTGATACACTCGCCAAGAAAAATCTGTTTGGAACAAAACGATCCAAAAATAGTGCATTGTCAAAATCCGACGAAATAACAAAAACTGCTACCAACAATACAAATGATAAACCCGATATACTGGAACGTTTTCTTGAAAACACATCAAAATTAACAATCAAACATCCATTTATGATAATTGGTCTCGCATTGGTTCTATGCTTATCGGGACTATATGTTGATTCGTTTGTACCGATCCAGACAGATGTAAAAACATTCGTACCTCAGGATATGCCGGCATTGATCGACCTTTCGCATCTTGGGGACATCATGGGTGGGACCGATGCCCTCAACCTAATCATAAAAACCGATGATGCTGCAGATCCTGCCGTTCTTAAGTGGATGGACGAATTCGGCACTCATGAAGTGGAAGGTAGAAGTAACGTATATTCCGCATCCAGTATTGCCCCCATAATAAAATCAATGAACGGGGGTACAATTCCCGATAACCGTGAAGAGATTGAAAGATTGTATGACCAGATCCCGGAAATGCAGAAGAAACGATTCATTCATGGAAATAATATGCTTTTGGTGAATCTGGAAATTGGAAATGCCGTCAATGATATCGGCCTTACCGGTGTTGATGAACTGGTCGGGATCGTAAGAGAAGATATTGCATGGATGCCACCGCCACCGGGTGTATTTGTTACGGTCACAGGAAACTCAGTTGTGTTTACAACAGTTATCGGTTCACTCACATCCGGTAGAGTAGCAATGACATTACTTGGAATTGTAATGGTGTTTGGCGGACTGCTTGTGATATACCGCGATTGGGTCAAAGCCTTCACCCCTGTTATCACCATGTTCATGGTTGTTGGATGGTCCGGAGGGGTCATGTATTTCTCAGGACTGGAATATACGCCTATGACAGCCACACTCGGGGCTTTGATACTTGGAGTGGGGTCAGAATATGCGATACTTATGATGGAACGCTATTATGAAGAGAAGGAAAAAGGTTTGGCACCGGTCGATGCCATGCGCGAGGCAAGTACAAAGATCGGAAAAGCGATAATTCCATCCGGACTTACAACTATGTTTGGTTTCTCTGCACTCATTGCGTCACCATTCTCCATGACCAGTAATTTTGGCATGGTCACAGTAATGTCTGTAGCACTGGCACTTTTTGCAGCATTCATAGTGTTCCCACCTGTGATGGTACTACTTGACACGTGGCGAGATAATATGAAAAGTAAAAATATTTCAAATAGACATGCTAAAACAGGTAAACATGTACATAGCATCGGAGATTGATATCCAATGAATTATATTCGAAGGTCATTAAATATAATTGGTGTATTTGCGGTCATTTCTATCTTTATGATTATGATACCAATGGCATCAGGCCAAGACTCATCAGATGACTCATCAGAAAACATAAAAGAGTTCCTTCCGCCAAATTATGCATTCTCTACAAACTACTACAACAGTTATGGCGAACCCGATCTTTACGCATCCTTACTTGGAGACTATGAATTTGAACGAGGGGAAACTGCACAAGTCCAAATAAATCTTGCAAATAAAGGAGTGCTGTACGGATTCAAATATGCTACAAGTGTTGGCACGAATGAGGGAAAGCATGCATCCTCATTGCAAGAGTTGCAATATGAGACTATGCGCACAACAGCCATTGGTATCAATGCAGAGTTGATCTCTACCAGTCCATACATTGAAATTGATCCATCTGCATCGATCCGTTCCATGAAAAAACTCGTGCCTGGAAGTTTGCCGGACAATCCACTGGTATATGTCATAACAATTTCAGATCATGCTCCTGCAGGCATCTATTATCTTCAACTTCCAGTTTCATACGAATACCAAAGCGAGGTGCGTATGACTACAAATGAAGTATATCGACTTGGAGTTACAGGTCTTGATCATACTACAGATTACAAGAGTGCAAATAAGACTTTGATCATTCCCATATTTGTCAAAGGGGCAACTGAATTTGAAATCACGGATGTTTCGGGACATCTCACAGCAGGTTTTCCCAGTGTGGTAAATGTTACATACAAAAATATCGGAGAGATCCCTGCCATAGATGCAATTGTTCGCGTGGTTGTTATGAAACCACTTGTAGTAGAACAAGGTGTACTTCGACTTGGTACGGTTGAACCTGGAGAGAGTAAGACTGTGTCTTTTAAAGCCACTGCGGATCGGAATTCGCTTGTGAAGGATTATGGAGTTGACAGTGAGATCAAGTATATTGATGAAAACGGCAACACCGCATTTTCGGAAAATATGAAGATCAGCGTTCCGCTTGAGCCTGCCCCCGATAAACTGGGCGTAGGAACATTGGCACTTGGCGGCGTGATTGTTTTGGGGATTTTTATGATTATTAAGTTGATACTGAATATAGAGAAGTACAAATGAAAATTACAGATATAACTTATATATAATATTTACACACTAAGAGGGTTTGACATGAAAACAAGAAGGAATACAAATTTGAAATTAATACTGCCGCTAATCGCAGCATTGCTGATATTTCTTGCAATGCCTGCACAGGCTGCATTTCCCGAACACTTTGATTTCGGGGAGAACTATTATACGGTCTACGGCGGTCCTAACCTGACTGCGAGCGTGCTTGGTAATACTGAATTTTCACGAGGAGATACAGTCACTGTCAGTATAAACCTGATGAATAAGGGATTGATCACGGGATTTAAAGTAGAGAAGGATCTCTCTATCCCTGCAAGTGATCTTGATCAAAAACTCCAGTCTACAGAATTTACTTATGAGGCACAAAAGACCACAGCAATCGGGATTGTGGGTTTTTTA
>JAUSPM010000276.1 GCA_030655675.1 Methanosarcinaceae archaeon
CGTTTACAAATTTGATTGAAATGGTTAGTTACATATTCATTGATGAAAGTGGAGACCTTGGTTCACAATCCAAATATCTAATTCTATCTGCACTTGTAGTCAAATCACCCGATAAACTGAATCGAATCATCAAGAATATGAGAAGAACCAAATTCAAAAAACAACTTAGAAACGCTACCGAAATAAAAGCAAATCGTTCCAGTCCGGAACTTGTTAAATATGTATTAAAAAAACTCAATGACTTGGATGATGCAAAAGTATTTTTCATCATTCTTGAAAAAGAAAAATGTTATAGCACTTTTCTCAATTCTAACAAACATAAACTATACAATTTCGTTGCAGGTAAATTGGCAAGCAACATAAACGTAGATGATGGTAATGTCATTGTCAGGATTGACAAGTCAAAGGGAAAGCAGGTTTTAAGAGACGATTTTAACAAATATTTTGAGTATCGTTTGAAAGATAACTCCCTTGTTGAAAAAGTGGAAATTCATCATAGTTATTCTCATGCTTGGGCAGGGTTGCAGTTTGCTGATGTATTATCCTGGTCAGCATTTCAAAAAATGGAACATTCTAACAATGAATATATTGATGTGTTAAAAATAAGAATCGAAGTCTACGAAGTATGGTGATGAAAATAAAAGCCAGTACCAGCAAGGACTCCTGAACGTGCACCTCAAGGTACACTGCCTTACTGGTTTTACCCGTATAATTTTATAATGTATCTTTAACATATAAATAATGCGGTAAAATCAGTGCAAACTGTCAAACAGATGATTGTCCCATTTCCCCCTCAATATCCTCAAGATCGAACGCCAAAAAGCCAAGTTGCTCCTTACCCTCAATCTTTTTCGCGATCAGGCAATAATGCTCATTCCACTTGCCTTTCACTTTTCCTGCCTTTTCCTTTAAACCATTGATGATATGCTCTGCTTCCTGCCTAGTCAAATGTTTCCATTTCACCTCGCAAAAGATTGCATTGCGGTTCTTGTCGTCAAAAGCAATGAGGTCAATTTCAGTGTTTTTATCCCACCACCTGCCTATATTCAAAAACTTGAATGGCAGAACACCTTTTTTGTTGAGTCCAATTAAAAATTCCCTTGCTACGCCCTCAAAAGTCATACCAAAATAGGTGTTGATATCTTTTTTAACAAGTTCCTCCCCCATCTGCGGATCGATCTCAAATGTACCATAGTTCTTATAGATGAACCTAAACCAGAAGTTGAAGAAATTATCATTCAAGAAGTACATACTGCTTCTTGCTTTTGGATTTATGATCAGTTCCTCTTTTTTGATGATCTCATAATCATAAAGCAATTCATGCAGGTACTTTGAAACCGTGCTTGCCACGATCCCTGTGTAGTCAGCGATCTGTGAAGGTACTGCCTTGCCTGATGCGATTGCCTCAAGGATCGAGAAATAACCTTTGTGCTCAGAACCAAATTCAAGGACAAGGATGTTCCTGCCCTCTTCCATCAACATTCTGGAGTCAGGAAAAAGTTTTTTAAAAGTATTCATTGCATCAGGTGCGCCAAACTCTCCGGCAAGGAGCAAATACTTGGGCACCCCCCCTAACATGAAATATGTCTTCATTGCTTCTTCGACACTGATATCCAAAAACCCGTTCAAAAACTTGAAACTGTCTGCAAAAATAAATGGTTTCAAATTGAAAAGCAGTGTTGTACGACCAAACATCGGCTCTTTACTCCCCTGAAAGATTTTTTTCATCATCCCCACGTACGAGCCAACGACTATGAACATGTGCTTTGTTTCCCGATGGTGTGCATCCCAGAATTTCTGGAATTTAGAAAAAAAGTCAGGATTTATTTTCATGAAATTCTGGAACTCATCAAAGACAATTACGATCTTTTCAGGGATCTTGAATATTTGGTTGAAAAAATCATCCCAATCATTCAATCTTGGTTTTACGCCAATTATTTTTTCCAGTGAAGTTTCCAGATCTTCCAAAAGGAGTTTATCGGACTTTGTTTCTATAAAGAGATAAACGCCTTTCTTGCTTTTGATAAACTCCTTGCTAAGTTCGGTTTTCCCAACGCGCCGCCGACCATATAGTACAATAAGCGATGCGGCAGGGGATGCATATATGTCTTCCAATATTGACAGATCATGCTCGCGGTTAAAGAATCTTACCATACAGTAACTTACTACACAGTAAGTATAAAAGGTTTTTGAAAAATTTGGTGATAAAAATCAAAATCCGGACAAGGACAAATAATTATGAAAAAAAATGAAAAACAAAAATAAAACGAAATAAAAAAAGAGTATTCCGGGTATATTACAACCCGAAATCCACAACATTCTTGTCGGCGAGAGCCTGGATCTTCTTAATCTCTGCTTCCCCACCTTCCTTTGTAAAGAGATGCTTGAACCTGCGCTGCATCTTGAGGTAGTCCTCAACAGGCTTAGGGTTCTTGATCTTCCTTACTTTTGTCAGCTCGCCGTTCTCTATCTCGAACATTGGCCAGAGAGCCGTCTCAACAGCCAGTTTAGCGATCTCCACGGTTTTGGAGGTATCGAATCCCCATCCTGTCGTACATGGTGCATGTGCATGAACATAGGTCGGTCCCTCTACCTCGGTCGCTGTCTTCACCTTGCGGATCATGTCCTTTGGATATCCAACCGATGTTGTTGCAACGTAGGGAGAACCATGTGCCACCATAATAGCCGGCATGTTCTTTTTTGGACGCTGGTTACCGAATGAAACCTTGCCTGCGGGACTTGTGGTCGTTGATGCCCCGAATGGTGTTGCACCACTTCGCTGCACACCTGTATTCATGTATGCTTCATTGTCAATGCACACGTATGTAAAATCATGTCCGCGCTCAAAAGCACCGGATATTGACCTCATACCGATATCAAGTGTCGCACCGTCGCCCCCTATCGCAATGATCTTGGTCTTGCCTAACTTTCCCTTTGCCCTCAGCGCTGCATCAATACCTGATGCAACAGCACTGGCATTCTCGAAAAGTGAATGGATCCACGGAACTTCCCAGGAAGTTTCAGGGTATGGCGTAGTCATAACTTCAAGACACCCTGTCGGACTTACCACGATACAATCCTCGCCTGCAGCCATCAAAGTGAATTTTGCAGCCATTGCATCACAGCATCCTGCACATCCCCTGTGTCCGGGAGCCAGTAATGATTTCGACTCTAACTTTGGATCTGACTTTGGACTCATATCAGTTCCTCCCTTACATCAGTGAACTGGCTTTCAATATCAATACCATCTTCCATCGCAACCTTAGCCTCGTCAATAATTTTCTCGATCGTGCCAACAGGAATATCACGTCCTCCGTGGCCGATCATATACCCTGCAACTGGAACATCGATGTACGTATTATACAGGCATGATTTTGTTTCAGTGAACAATGCACCCTCGTTCAATCCTATTGAAATGTTCTTATCCAACACCACAACCATCTTTGCATCCTTTAGAACTCTCTTGATCGCTTCTTTCGGAAATGGCCTGAATGACCTGACCTTAAGCAATCCGATCTTCTCGCCCTTGCTGCGCCGTTCATCAATGACATCCTTGACAGTGCCAATGATCGAACCCATTGCCATGATAATGATCTCAGCGTCCTTCGTCTCGTACTCTTCGATCAGGCCGCCATAATACCTGCCGAACAACTCATTGAACTCATTTGCTGCATTCTCTATCTTTTGAAGAGCCTTGTCCATTGCCTTTTGCTGAAGGAATCTGAACTCGGTATAGGTTGATGGGTCTGCAAATGCGCCGAAACTCTTTGGATTCTTGGGGTCAAGCACGGAATCGGGTTCGAAAGGTGGGAGATACTTATCTACCAGATCCTGCTCAAGCAGGATGACCGGTTCATAAACATGTGAAAGAATGAAACCATCCATACAGACCATTGCAGGCAAGAGCACGTCCTTGTCCTCTGCGATCTTGAAAGCCTGTGCCGTCATGTCAGCCGCTTCCTGCGTATCCTCTGCATACAACTGTATCCAGCCCGTATCACGCTGGGATATTGAATCCTGCTGATCGTTCCAGATATTGATAGGTGCACTGACCGCCCTGTTCGCCACTGTCATGACAACAGGCAGACGCATACCTGAAATATTGAACAATACCTCATGCATCAGTTCAAGACCCTGTGATGTTGTTGCCGAATATGATCTTGCACCTGCTGCCGACGAGCCGACAAGTGCAGATATGGCCGAGAATTCCGACTCAACATTGATGTATTCGCAGTTTGGGATCTCACCGTCTGCCATGAATTGTGAAAGATCTTCTACGATATGGGTCTGTGGAGTGATTGGATATGCTGAAATTACATTGGGTCTGCATACTTTGACCGAATGCGCAACAGAATACGATCCTTCAACAACCACCATCTTTGACTTATCTATATTTCGAGTTGCTGACATCTATTTTTCCTCCAGGACCATCTCAATTGCCTGTTTTGGGCATTCGTTCGCACATATTCCACATCCTTTGCAAAAATCATAGTCGAACTCAAAGAACCCATCATCTTTTGGAAGCACAGAAGGTTCAGGACACAACAGTTCACATAACTTGCATTTTATGCATTTGTCATAGTCATATATTGGTCTGAACGTTCTCCATCCACCTGTCTTGTTGGCACGGGTCGTGCCGGGTTCGCATACTCCGCCTGGTATAATCTTCATGCTTTTGCCTCCATCATCATATCGTATGCCTTCTGTATGGCTTCTGCATTCTTTTCTCCGACCTTACCAGGGAAGCGCTCTTTTACAGCATCCTGAATAGATTGTGGATTGATCTCACCGGTCGCACCGGCAAATGCACCCAAAAGCACTGTATTTACGATCGGTCTTCCGATGACTTCGAGTGCTATTCTTGTTGCATCAACGGTCATGATCTTTGCCTTTGTTTTTAGATCGAACGTCTCAGGTGCAAATTCAGTATTGATGAGTATTATTCCATCATCCTTTGCACCGCTTGCTATGTCAACGACCTCAAGAAGTGTTGGGTCCTGTACGATCACATAATCAGGTTCATATATCTGGCTTCGAAGTCGGATGGTTCTGTCACTGATCCTTGTAAATGCCTGAACAGGAGCACCTCTGCGCTCTACTCCAAAAGCAGGAAATGCCTGACTGAACTTGCCATCTGCAAATGCTGCAACGGCTAACAATTCAGCAGCAGTGACTGAACCCTGACCGCCTCTACCATGAATTCGTATCTCTTTCATCTATATTCTTCTCCATATAACATGTGAGGAATTTTTTCAAAGTATATATTTTATGAATATATAGTTCGAGTTAAATCGACCGAAGGGAGATTTTTCTCGT
>JAUSPM010000277.1 GCA_030655675.1 Methanosarcinaceae archaeon
ATAATGCTATATTGAAAATTGTCGATAGATAATTTAAGTAGAAATTGTCGATAGATAATTTAAGTAGAAATTGTCGATAGATAATTTAAGTAGAAATTGTCGATAGATAATTTAAGTAGAAATTGTCGATAGATAATTTAAGTAGAAATTGTCGATAGATAATTTCAGTAAAAATTATCGATAGAAATTCTTGATTGAAATTATTTATATTATATTGAATAAATAAATTACTAAAGGAGAATCTAATAATGGTAGCAAAAGTAAACAAAGATGAATGTGTCGGATGCGGAACATGTGTGGACGAATGTCCATCAGAAGCAATCTCAATGAACGATGACGACATCGCTGTTATAAATGCAGATGAATGTACCGACTGTGGTGCATGTGTAGATGCATGCCCAACAGAAGCAATCACAATGGAATAAGAATACTTATTCCATTACCCATTTCTATTTTTTGAGTTTTGGATCTTCTTTTTTGAGGTAGCTATGGCGAAGCAAATCAGAGCAGGTATCTTAGGCGCCACCGGCGCAGTCGGACAGCGATTCATTCAGGCATTGGATAATCATCCATGGTTTGAGATAACATCACTTGCAGCATCAGATCGCAGTGCAGGAAAAACATACGGTGACGCTGCTAACTGGAGACTTGATATTCCACTTCCGCAAAGTGTATCTGAAATGGATGTCGTTGCGGTGGATCCAAGAAAAGTGGATGCCGATGTCGTGTTCTCAGCACTGCCATCAGACAATGCCATGACTGTGGAAGCCGAATTTGCAAAAGCAGGATTCGCAGTAGCAAGCAATGCAGCAGCATACCGGATGGAAGAAGACGTTCCTCTCGTAGTACCTGAGGTAAATGCCGACCATCTGGGTATGATCGAAGTGCAGCAGGACAATCGCGGATGGGATGGTTACATCATCACAAACCCGAACTGTTCAACAATAATGATGGTCATGTCACTCAAACCTCTCATGCAATTCGGGCTTGAGAAAGTCACAGTCGCAACCATGCAGGCAATATCAGGTGCAGGCTATGATGGCGTATCCTCAATGGCGATTCTTGATAACATAATTCCCTACATAGGTGGCGAAGAAGAAAAGATGGAGATCGAACCACAAAAACTTCTCGGGGAATTCGATGGTGCACAATTCATAGATGCGGATCTCAATGTAAGTGCAGCATGTCACAGGGTGCCTGTAATGGACGGACATACCGAAGCGATATGGGCTACAATGAGCGACGATCCAACGCCTGCGGATGTCAGGGATGCATTCCTTAATTTCAACCCCGATCTTGGTGGTCTTCCAACAGAACCCGAACAGGCATTGATCGTCCACGATGAACCGGACCGACCACAACCACGTCTTGACCGAAACCTTGGTGAAGGCATGAGTGTGAGTGTCGGGCGCATTCGGGAAGGCATACGTTATGTTGCAATGGGCCACAACACCGTTCGCGGTGCAGCAGGTGCCAGCGTGCTCAATGCAGAACTTCTGCACAAGATGGGCAAATTGTGAACAAGGAATAATATGGTTACTAGGATGAGGTTTACTGCTCTTTTATTTGTTTTATTGATCACAATTGCGGTCATGGTAAACACAGCAGTAGCCCCATCCACAACATCACCAATTACGATATTTGAACTGGAGGTCGTCTCCCTTGCAGAATTACATAATAATCCAGACACCTATGACGGCACTATGGCTTATCGCAAGATCAGTATTGTAGGTGAATTTTCTGAATTGGGTCCCCATCGTTCAACCATTACACAGGACTCATATTCACTTGTAATTGACACAACTGAAGAAAAGTTGTTTGCAGGATTTAATGTTGGTGATGAAGTTAAACTGACAGGTGTTTTTTATCATAACCGGATTGGTGATGATCTATTTGTCCCAACTTATGTTTTACATTATCCGGTTGAAGATCTAAATAATGTGGAAATCAGTAACATCACACAAGATCAAGTATCATTCAATGGAAAAAAGGTTACGATTGTTGGTAACCTTTCAAGCATTGAGCAATCTTTGGGAAGGTATGTGCTCTATGTAACCGACCCTGAAACAAATGATAAATTGAAGGTCATGTTCTATGGTATGACTGACCTCGAACCAGATACAATTATCAAAGTTTCCGGCCTTTATACTGGCGGAATCCTGCACAGCGAGGACATGGGAAAATATTATCCTCCAATGTCACTGACATCACTGATTCCCGGTTTTTCCGGTTTAATCGCATTGGCAATGTTTGGCATACTTACGATACTTTTTAAACGTGAAAAGCATAATGGATAGGTTATCATGTTAGTTGTTATATCAGTAGGCGGATCAATTCTTGCTAAAGACTTAAAATCTGATCGTTTCATCTCTTATGCAAATGCGCTCAGTGCTCTTGCAAAAGAGCACAGGTTAGTAGTTGTAACGGGTGGTGGCGTGGCTGCAAGAGATTATATCAACGTAGCTCGCAGTGTGGGTGCCAATGAGGTTGCATGTGATTTCATAGGGATTGAAGTAACACGATTAAACGCACATTTGCTCATCTCAGCACTTGGGAATAATGCATTCCCCGAACCTCCCCGAACATACAAGGAAGCTGAAGCCGCACTAACATCCGGCAAGATCGTGGTAATGGGTGGTGTAATTCCTGGGCAGACTACAGATGCAGTCTCTGCAATCCTGGCAGAATATCTGGGTGCGGATCTGATGGTAATAGCAACCTCTGTGGATGGTGTATATACCGCAGACCCGACTACGAATCCTGATGCCGTCAAGTTTGAAAAAATGACTGCAAAGGAACTGGTCAATATTGTAATGTCAATCGAAATGAAGGCAGGCTCCAAATCCCCGGTTGACCCGCTCGCAGCAAAGATCATTGAGCGATGCCATATCGAGACCATTGTCATGGACGGCAACGACCCCATTGCAGTTTCAGAAGTGATCATGCAAGAGGGAGTTGAATCCGAACCGGTAACAGGCGTTCATCTAGGAACACGTATTATCGGGTAGATTATATTTCATTTTAATTTTAACTTTAATTTTATGTGTGAGGACCAAATATGTATGATAGACTGCGACTTATAATTTTTTAC
>JAUSPM010000278.1 GCA_030655675.1 Methanosarcinaceae archaeon
TCACATAAAAAGGAGGCTTTCGTTTCTCTGACCTTGAAATCTCTCCAATCCTCAACTTTGGCAGATGCCGAAGTCGCCTCAGATCCACAATCATAATAAACAGTATCTCCGTGAACCGGAGTTATTTTTAAAGTTACCTCACCGGTCTCAGCATCCCGATACAACTCCTGAATCTGCACATCAGTAGTTGGTTCAGGGAATGGTCCCTTATCCACATAGTTCCCATCCAATCGCCACTGATCCTTGCTAATCATTTCAGTCTTTAAAGTATCAAGTGCACCTGGATGATGCCATTGCCATGCTGTGTTGATAGCAGCACGCTTTTTGATCTCAGACCATTGCATGACCTTCTGGGTGAACAACCGTTGTTCACATTTTTTTCTGAACGTCTCACCAGAAACATCATCGGTAAACTTTTGTTTTCCTTTAAGTGTATCTTTGATTTGCTTCTCACCACGATATTCGTTGTTCGTGAAATTCATCATAAAATCAGTTGTAGAAAGGCGTTCACTGTGTGGATAAATCAATGTTGTGAAGGTTTCTCTGGCAGCACTCAGTAACCTAAGTGTGATTTTATCCTTTATTTCCAATGCATGAGTACGCTGTGGATCATCCGGTCGAGTCCCTTCTGAATCCATCTCATCCAAAATGTAATTTATGGCTTTGTGGTCTTTCCCAACATCAATAAATGAGTCAAGTGTTTCACGCTGCCCTGAAAGGAAGAGCACTCTGTTCTTGTAATCAAGATCATTGTAGAATGCTTCCAGATCCTTATGCAATCCTCCGGCATAAGGTTCGTAAAGAATTAACTTAACCTTATCAGGCCCGATCTGAATCTCATCAATTGCCGGCAATATGAGTACTTCCTGATAACAATCCTTCATTTCAGGAGTGAAAATGGTTGTCAAAAATGATTTCAAGTCTTTCAGCGAAGCTTCTCTACCATAAGCTTCTGCAGTTGAACGCAATTTCGCAACAAGGTTCTGGTTCTTCTTGAAGTACAATCTGTCATCTCTACCCCTGTGAAGATACCAGCATTCCCGTGTTTCAAGCTGTTCAATCATATCAGGCAATTTTGTAATGTCCCTGCCTGGCATGCATAGATATGCTACAATCTCAGCAGGCGTAAGCCCAAGAACAGCATTTTGAACATTACCAAGAGAGGCAACAAGCAAAAGCTTACAGATATCTTCGGCATCACTTCCACCATACTGACTGTCTATTTTCTCGGCAGCAGCAGTACCATGTGCTGCAATATCATGACTGATTGCATTCTCGATATTCGGATTGATCTTACTAATTTCAGATAATCCCTCGCCATCATTCAAATTAATATGGTGCGGATGAATTAAGTACTGTGAACTTGCAATTCCACCTTCTCTATACAAATTCGAGACAATAAGCTTCATAAATCGAAGTAGTCCTCTGGTCTGTTGGAACCCTGGATTCTCCCTGAACCGTGCATATAAATCCTTGATTGCAGGATGGAATGGGAAAGATTCTCGAATCTGTCGAACGAGTTTATCAGGTGACATCTGGGTAATGTCCATCTGGCCAGCGTCTTTTATTGCTTTAGCGTAAGCCTCAGCAATAACCATAATATCCCCCTCTTCTGGCAATTCTTCAAATAATCGTTTCTTCAGAATATGGTATACATCATCTGTATTGAGACCAACAGGCTCCAGATTAAGGGCAGTGCGTCCCACTTCATTTTCAAAGTTAACAAGAGCTGAATGGATACTCTCAGTTCCACCTTCATACGTGGCTTTTAGGTCAGAGATAACAATACAAACATTTGATAGCTCATCCTTACCCGCAGCAACCAACAGGTTTGCTAATGCAGTTACTGTTACTACTGAAAGATCACTATTTCCTATATCAACCGACCGCGCATTTTCAAGATACGGTGGCAATTCATCCAACAATATTAATAGGGGTTTGCCTTTTAGCAAATTCACCCAGGCACTCTGTCCAGGAGCTTTGAGGGGGCCATAATAATCTTTGAAAACCTCTTTTTTTCCCAGCTGCTCGGCAATTGCCCCCCATATGCCAAACTGTGCATCGCTTTCACGTCCTGTGAACGCGACAACATTTACAGAACCAAGAACATCTTTGTCATAGTCAGACCCCATCACATCATTTCTTAATTCAGGATATTTTGCAAGAAGACCCAGTGCTATCATGCAGTGAGTCTTACCTCCACCCATTGCTTGGGTAAGTTTGATAACACCCGACCCTGATTTTCCTGCGAAACTGCGAAAAGCTTCACGGAACAAACTTCTCATTCCATCTGTCAGATAATTTTCCTTGAAGAACTCATGTGGATTGATCTTGTTTTCGATCAAGTTCGTGAGGTCAAGCACCTCGTCTCGACGAGCTGTGTCAAATACGCTTTGTCTGGGTTTGCAAGTTTGGTCAAGTGTTTTCATTTTTGATCCGCCTGAGTTTAAATGATGCTTTTTTAATCAGAAGTGTGGTCATTTATATTATAATATGATATTTGTTAAATTATATAAATAAATCTAAAATGATGTTTAAATATATTGTTTTTACATTGCACATGGTTCACTTTTATAATAGCACACATCCAAGTTCCCCAACAGTTCCCTTCTCACAATAACCAAGTACAGAGTACAGCGACAACAACCTTTCCCCAAACCACCACTTAAACCCCTCTTCAACCACCGAATGCCCCCGAACCATCCGCTCCAATCCATTGACCCGCAAAAACTCATCAAAAACGTCCTCACCAAAGGTCCGCATTCCCAAACCACGGGGTGATTTACCAATCCCAGCCATTTCAGACGGATCGTTCCAAACATACGGATATGCATCCTCTTTGGTAATCTCCGAGAGTTTGACCGGTCCGGGGATCCCGCCGTGAACACAGAAGATATTATTTGAAATGACTGCACCGACCGGCATTTTGTCAAACACTCGATTGATCCTGACATAAAGGTCTTCATCATACTCCAGATCCTCAAACAGTTTTTCGAATCGGTTCGTCTGTTTGAGTTCATGATTCCCGCGCAGGAGGATTATCTTATCAGGCTCTTCGTTCTTCAATGAGAACACTTTTTCAAGAACGTCCAGTGATGAAGGTCCACGATCTATGTAATCGCCCAAGAATATCACGGTATCACATCCAAGGTCAGATCTCATACGAAGTGCGGAGTAGTATGAATTCTTGTCGCCGTGCAGGTCTGCAACTATGAGGATTTTGGTGGCGTCGGTGTAGATGACGGCATCCTCTGAATCGAATATCTCACTGACTTCAGGGAGGATGTTGAACAGATTATGGTCATTTATTGGAATTCGGATCACCTTTGTTTCCATAGTTTTTCAATCAAACAGTTTACATCTAACATAGATGAATTAAACAGTCATTATACTTAATTACATGTTAACTATATAATTACACATAATTTATATATACTTTATGGGGTAATACTATGTGTAACACACAAATGGTATAGGAATGCATATAAACAATACACCCAAATACAATATTAATGTCTGATATAACACTGATCTCTACAATATACACTCTTGAACCGGTAATTGTTTGCATAACCCGTCTCTCCCCATCAAAGATCAT
>JAUSPM010000279.1 GCA_030655675.1 Methanosarcinaceae archaeon
CAAAACATGGTCAAGAATCATCATCTTGCTAAGAGTATCTCTGATGCAGGATGGGATCAATTAATTCAATTAACGAAACACAAAGCAGAGTACGCTTGTAAAGTAGTGGAATTAGTTGATCCAAAAAATACGACTCAAAATTGTAGCAATTGTGGCAAAAAAGTTCCAAAACCTCTATCAGTACGCACACACAAGTGTCCTTACTGTGGATTGGAATTGGACCGAGACGTTAATGCTGCAATCAACATACTACAGAAAGTAGGGCAGGGCATGCCCGAATTTACGCCTGTGGAGATGTTCGTTGGAACGTCAGCGAAGCAGGAAGCTGTCGTCTTGTAGACGGGGGCATGTCACTGTCTGGCTGATTTTGTGCCGGATCGATTATGTCAAGTGATACTCCACGCTCGCGCGCGTTCCTGACGGCATGACCGGTCCCGCTACGAGTACCGCCGTCCCACACGGCAATGCAATGATCCGATTGCTCGACCATTGAAATGTTGCGAAGGAGATAGGCATTGCGGGACTGGGTATCGGATATTATCGTGACTTTAGATGCAAGATCCAGCAAATCGCGGTAATGCGATTTGGCATCCTCAGACCAATACTTCTCCTGTCCTTTGAAAGGAAGATGAGCGTGGACCGGTATTCCTAACTTGATGCCAATCTCGGCAAACCATTGGTCAGGACCAAGGGTCATGCCGGTGATCAAAACCATATCCGTACCGTGTTCATCCACAAGTGCCTGAACTCTTTCAAGTATTGCAAGTTTGATATAGTGAATCGAACCCTTGGGGAGTTTCTGGGGACGGTGCCCGGTTATCATGATGTTGTGTGACATATTTTTAACTCTCTATTGTTTGAATTCTGCTATTTTGTATGGTATTTTTTTACAAGGAGAGTGTAAAAATTTCGGCACACCGCAGGCGGAATGAGAGGTATCATGAAAAAACGGCGCGCGGGGGTATCTTGGAAAGGAGGACGAAAACAGAGGGGAGGGGATAGGGGGTCTGGGGGAAAGGGGAGGGGAGATTTTTAGAAAACCTGTCCCGTCGGAGGAAACGGGACAGGGATATCATGGGAACAAGACCGCGACCGGTGGGTTAGGGTAGGGGGTGCGGGGGAAGGGGAAGGGAGGTTGATGTATCATCCCGTGCTAATTGCCCATGAACATGTTTATTGAATTGGCTGCGCCTAAGCACTTGAGTGTGAACAGCAGCGCGTTCCGCAAGACTTGGCCAGAGAATATTACTGTCATTGCATGCAAGTAATGAACTAATTTCACGATTCGTAAATATTCGATCCCAAAGCGTGGTTTTTGCACACTCCGGGGTGGATGATGAATTGTTATTGTTTGACATATTTATCACTAACGTGTTTGGTTTTTTTTCGAAACTGTTTGATTGAAAAAGAAAAGAAGAAAGAAACCATAGCAGAACCGGAGGGGATGGTGATTCTAAACTGCTATGATTCCTTGGTTGGGCCGGCTCTCCGGTGACAGGGTCATTGCCGATTAATGTCAAAGAATATTGTTCTCACTAGGAAAATCGGAAACCCAAATCCCAACACCCATCACACAAAACATCTATGAGTGGGAAACCGTCAGATCCACAAACCGCCATACCATCTGAATCCACAATACGACCATTCAAATGAAACTTATCGGGCGCGATCAAAGCGCCACAAACAACACACGGATGAAGAACAAACATCTATTTACACCTCACAAACTTGTCTGGTTGTTTTTTCGATTGAATTCAATGTGTTCCATTTGCAATGCTATGCGTAATTATTGCCAGTGAAACACTAAAATCGGACTGAGTAGATGGTTATTGTAACAATAAATCGGTTGGCTGATACAACTCGTAACAACCACCGGTTTCAGCAAGATTAAACAATATTTCTTCTGCGGCTTCAATCTGGGCTTCCTCGGCAGGCGTAAGAGCTGAAAGGGGTGAAACAACACAAGTGCCTGTGGTGGTTCGCATAAGAGGCATCGGTCTAATCTGGAACTCATCTTCTGAGGTCCTGAAACTCGCCGCATATTCGCGTATAAGATTCAAACCACAACTACCTATTCCTGCCACTTTCTCAATAATAATTTTTAACATTTGTAATATCTCCACAAACTTGTCTGGTTGTTTTTTCGATTGATTTCAATGTGTTCCATTTGCAATGCCATGCGTAATTATTGCCAGTGACAGGACGGATATCAAACTATGTAGATGATGACCAAAGCAACCATCCGCCCGCATGGGCGGCGCGGTCCATAATTATCGAAAAAGATGAGAATGGAGAATACCTGCAAATGGCCACACATGAGATATGACAAAAATCGCTTAAAATATTATGCTAAAAATGAATTACTATAGATTGAAAAATTGATTAACTTTTGTGGGTGATTTTTGAGGAAACACAAAGTCAAACATCAGTGAAATCCCTCTGTTATCCGAATGAAGCAAAAGACACCTTCCTCGCCGCTATGCGCCAGATGGGGGATAGATGCGCCAATCACCATATTCCTATAATATTCACCAAAACCAAATCAAATTATATCATTCAAAACAACTCACTTGGAGAACACTTTCACCCCGCTTGGCTCTGGTATATGTAGTAATAAGTCCTATTAATATTTGAGTAAAATAGGTGGCTGAGAGTACATGATCAAAACATATAAGTTCAGAATATATCCTTCTAAAAAGCA
>JAUSPM010000210.1 GCA_030655675.1 Methanosarcinaceae archaeon
TTCTTAATATCCTCTACCATTCTTTTGATCTCATCCACATCTTTCTCGACTCTTGTCAGGCGGTCACTGCTGCCGGCTCCAACAAAATCGGACCTGTTTAGCAGTGTGACTATCACACCTACGATCACCAGTATAATTAAGATATTCAGGATAAAACTAAATACCGAACTGTATGCACTATATCCTGTACCATACATCATATCCATCATATTGTAGTCTACCAAATCATTCACCTCATTATAAATTGTGGGCTATTGCCCTGTATAATATCAGGGTCTTATGTATATTATTGTTTTCTAATACCATCACTCAAGTTTTTTAAGTATCTTTTCAAGTGTATCCCTGGTGCGTTCGGTCTCTCTTTCAAGCCTTGCGATCCTTGAGTCGTCATCTCCACCATGGCGTCTGTTGTTAAACAGTGATGATACTCCCCATATTATCGCAAGAAGTATTATTATGTTAATGATTGGGCCTATAAATCCGAGACCAAAACCGCCTCCGCCCATTCCGTAACTGCCATATCCCATCATTATTGTCACCTCGTTTTTAAAACAATTTTATCTGTCAATTTCATTTTATTATTTTCATAATATATAATTTATAGAATTATATAGAATTATATAGTGCGAGTTAATCCGAGCACATCGAGGATTTTCTCGTTGTATATAATCTATAAGATTATGTAGTCCAAGTTAATGCGAACGAAGTAAGCATTTTCTTGCAAAATGTTGGTGTATGGCTTAGTAGCCATACATCATTCCGTATCCTGTGCCAGCCCCCATCATTCCACCACGGTAGGATCGGGTGTTTGTAGGATATGCCTGCTGGGTTTCTGTGTCGTAATCCTCGACCACTTCACCTGTGAATGCATCGATGCGAGCCTGTTCGATAGTGCCGTCGTCATCTGTGTAGTAAACAACCCACCATCTGCCCATCTGGTAGATGTTGTTTTCGGACACCTCGCCATCGATCTGATCCTGTGCGATCGCAAGTGCATCTTTAACAGTCTGGACTGTTACTTCTTGAGCATTGGTATCATATCCTGATGCAGTCGGCGCATATCCGCCATTGCCCATCATGCCGTATCCGTTTCCCATCATACCATAGCCATTGTTAAATCCCATGTGGTCTGCCATCCAGCCGTAGCCATTTCCCATCATGCCATAGCCATTGCCAAATCCCATGTGGTTTGCCATCCAGCCGTACCAGCCGTTGTTTGTCTGGGTTTGAGAATCATTAGTTTCTGCGCTTACGACACCTGCCCCAAATGTTCCAAGAACAAGTGCTGAAAGCAGGAGTGCAATTATTGTAGTATTTTTCATTATTTTTCACCTTCGTTTTGAGTATGTTAATGTAAAATTTGCTGCACACATTGTAGATACACAACATATGTAGCCTCAAACTTACATATAGCGCTAATTGGATATATATGTTACGCATAGCCATACGAAGTGTACACTACGCCGAACAATTTAGGCTAAAAACAGCCGCAATAGGCGCGCATCAAAAGAACAGGATTAGCAGAAGCGTAATTACAATCAGTATGCCTTCACGCAACAGGGCTGAGAGGAGCATGACCTTCAGTCCAAGACGTGGTCCGAATATCCCCATATAATATGGTGCAAGTATCCGTATGGTTGTCACACTTGAGAGTATTTTTCCAACCATTAGCGTCACAATTATATCTCTGCTGCTGAGGATTCCTTCTGCCAGCATATTGCCTGCAATCGTATATGCTGCGATCTTGCTTGCGAATTGTGCTGCAATTATCGGCAGACCACTTGCAGGAACCGGCAGGTATTCAGATATCGCCTGCAGGTGTACGGCAAGTGTATCAAACAGTCCGAGGTCGATCAATACAAACACGACAATCGTTGTGGGAATCATCACACCAAGTATCCTGCCGAGTGTTTTTTTCGATCTTTTAATGCTTGATCTCAGAGCAACAGAGAACGGTGGACGATTTGTTTGCTCTATATCAGAATTATCCGGTTTTTTATCGAGCATAAAATGTCCCACAAAAAGTACTACAATAGTCTTGATGAAGCCAACCAGAGTCAACAAACCGATATAGATCAGACCTGTCACACCAAGCAGAGGCACAAGGACGGGAAGGAGCGTGCGCCAGTGCATGATGATCGAGGGAAATGAGTTCAAGATGGATGATATGATGAGTTCCCTCTCATCTATCAATTTCTTGTCATAGAGGTGCTTGAGAGACGCATTTGCAGCCGCAGGGGACGCGAATGCGGTCAGGAAACTGACGCCACATTCATTCCTGAGGTGTGCAAATTTAGTCAGTGGAAGAACCAGAAAACCAATTTTCTTTATCCACCCAAGTTCTACGAATAGTTCTGCAAGTATGACACCAACTACCATATAGGGAACAATATATGCGAGGTAATTGATGGAGTCGGCTAAAGCATTTGTGAGCATTGCTATTCAAATAGGATTAAAGGTGATAAAATAGTTGTGAGCCAACAGATATCCGGCTCACGTATTATGTTGTTCTTATGTTTACGTTACGGTAGGATATTCTGCATTATTCCATTCATTGATGCCGCCAAGCATGTTGTAAACGTCCGGATAACCTGCATCGATCAGTATGTTGCTTGCGGTAACACTTCGGCGACCGCTTCTGCAATAGACAAGTATCTTTGCATCTTCGGGAACTTCATCCAGACGTGATGCCAGTTCATAATCAGGGATCAGTATTGCACCTTCGATGTATCCTGCATCGAATTCCTCTTGTGTTCTTACATCAAGAAGGAATACTTCGTTGTTGTCGATCATCTGTTTTGCCTGTTCTATGGAAATGTCTGTAAATCCGTTCAGAGTGTCAGATTCATCATTTGATGTATCATCTGATATTATTGCAGTTTCTGTCCCCTGGGTGTCTTCGTTGTCAATGCACCCAATCCCTGCAAATAACAGGATCAAAAGGATGGAAATTGCTATTGTTTTCTTGAATATGTTCATATTTGCACCTTTAACATTGGTATATTGGCTATTTACAGTAAGTGTATAAATAGATAGTTACCATTTATCTCGAACCGACAATATATCCAAATTATTCTTATTATGTTTCTTAAAATAAACAATCCAAATTTGCCGCAAACACAGATACCCCTGACTTTACACCAGCCGTAAAGTACATATATGTTTAACGTCTTTTGTGAATTGATGAATAAAATGATCATCTACGATCCAAAAGGACAGTGAAGGAACATGCGAATGACATCCCCATCATGTGCATGGATTTTTTGTTTGAACACATCCAACCACCTAATACCCCCATCTTACATCTGTTCAAATTCCACACTGTACGTAGATTGTTTTCATTTTATTCATCAAACTCCTTTTTAGAATATTATTTAATTACCCAAATTTGACAGTTCCTGTCTATTTTAAACTACACTATAATCAGTATATAAGTATCAGTCAACACCTTTACGTTTGTTGTAATGTTTACGACAACCGTAAAGTTGATATGCTTATACACCTAATGTAAAGTACGGAGAATATATGATGAAACGAAAAAACAGAACAATCCTTGGAATAGCAATTATCGTTGTATTACTTGGATTTCTTGCAGTCAGCAGTTTTAGTAATTCCTTATCATTCTATGTAACCATCAATGAACTTAAAGACAAAGGCGAATTGGGATATGGTGAAACCGTCAATATCAATGGTTCTGTGATATTGGAATCAATAAACTGGGAACCTGAAAATCAATTACTGGAATTCACGCTCAAAGACGGCGGTGAAACCCTGAATGTGGTCTATGAAGGCAGTTTGCCAAACAATTTCAGGGAAGCAACATCCGTGGTTGTTACCGGACAATATTCGGAAGACCAGATATTCAGGGCGAATAAGATGCTTGTGAAATGCCCCTCAAAATATGCAGCCGATGATGTCACTGTGGAGACATCGAAATGACCAAATCCTCCACAACTTTTTTATTGATATTCGGAATTCCGCTGTTGTTCCTAGCAGTAATTGCATCAGCCCAGTCAGCCGGATGGATCGCAAGCGAGCAATCACAATCAGGGGACATTGTTGAAAGTACAACTTTGCCGGATGGCGAGATGCTGAGGTTAGGCAAACTTAATTTTTACACATCACTTGACAGGGGAATTGAAAAGGCGAACGAGAGCGAGAAAATGGTCTTTGTTTATTTCAGGTCTGAATCATGCGGCTGGTGCAAGAAATTCGAGGCTGAATCCTTCAATGATATACGTATTATCAAAATTTTGAATGAGAATTTTGAACTCGTAACTCTGGACACTGTCAAACAGCAAGAACTTGCAATCAGTATGAGAGTGCGAGGCACCCCCACAGAAGTATTCCTAAAACCCGATGGGACTGAGATAAAGGACGCACGAATCCCGGGTTATGTTGATACTGATACATTTTTGAAATTATTGAATGAAATTATTGATAAGAAGTGATCATAATGGCAAAGAAGAGAACAAATACACACACAAAGAAAAAACAAGATAAATCCCAGATCAATAAACAGATCATGCTGGTCGTAGTTGTCGGGATATTATCTGCAGGGATCTTTATTGGTTTTGGAAATAGTAAAACTAATGCGGATGATAATGAATTAGCATCGTCATTGAACCTGCCGGGATATGCATACTCAAGCCCGATAACCCTTAAAGCATACGAATACACAGCACTTAATCCCCAGATCATTGACCAGGTTCCCTGCTATTGTGGATGTGGTGGACTGGGGCACGAAAGCCTTTTGAATTGTTTCATGACAGATGACGGTGAATATGATAACCACGCATCCCAGTGTGATATCTGTGTAGGCGAGGTCATCAAGATAAAGAAGATGTATGAAGATGGATTGTCCATTGATGTAATCCGCGCAAACATTGACAATGACTACCGTAAATATGCAGATCCAACCGGATACCGAGATGGTTCTTCAGTAACGCCAGCGTCTGCTGTTGACCTGTCAGGATTGTCACTCACTGAAGAATTCGACTCATTAAGCGATGGTCTGAAAATGACACCATACGGTCTCAACTGGGCACGTTTCATTAATATAAACGGGATTGCTGGTACACCATTGGAGTCTTACGCATCCGAGATGGTACAGCCAACTGGATTCTACGGTACTCCCGTAGTTGGAATGCTTAGTGCAGATTACAGTGCAACTTCATGGATCGAATTGCATGACATTGGCAGGACAGATGTTACTGTGCAGCCAAATAACGGGAATGGCATGACAAATATTGTAACCGGCAGACCATTCATCTATGGACATTCCGGTAACGTTGCCCGCACGGCTGAACTTTTGGGTAGTGGAGATGTTGAACAATCGTCATATCCCATCTATCAATCCGTACTTGTAGCAGTCAATGATGAGAGCTACAATTTTGCATCGGTCACTACCGAGATCATTGCATTCTCTGATGTGAAATATACGGGACTCAAACCACTTGACAATGGAAAGATCGAAAAGGTTGTGGCATACCATATCACAGACGAAGTATCAATACCACGCTCAATTTACGATGCACAAAAAACGAGCGTAGCACGTGGTTTTGATTCATACGAAGTGACTCTGGACAATGATGTCCTGATAATAAAGATGGTATCAGACCTGTCCACTGCTCTGAATGAGAATGTGTAGATATAGTTAGTTAGGAGATAAAAAACGTGGAAACCCCATCTATAGTGCTGGCATTTGCTGCAGGGCTCTTTACAGTAATCACGCCCTGCATTTTGCCGATACTGCCTGCAATGCTTGCAGGCTCATCAGGAGGCCGGCTTCGCCCTATTGCAATAGTTGCAGGCATGTCACTGACATTCACGCTGATGGGCATGGCAGTCTCTGCCGTTGGTGCAGTATTTGCACCATTCGAGTCAGCGCTGCGATGGTTCTCTCTCCTGTTCATCATAGGAATGGGTGCTGTGCTATATGATGATGACATCAACTTCGAATTTGTAAAGATCACCAGTAAGTTATCGCAATTGATAGGCGGTACTGTTGGCAGCCTTGTTCCAGAAAGATTAAGATCAAGACCAGGATCAGCGGGTTCAGGAAAGGATGGGCTTTTTGGCGCATTCACGCTCGGTATGTCGCTTGGTGTCCTTTGGATACCCTGTGTTGGCCCTATACTTGGTTCAATACTGGCGCTTGTTGGTTTTGGCGGCAATGTGGCACATGGTGCAATACTCCTGATCACATATTCGATAGGTGTCAGCATTCCGATGCTTTTGATTGCATATTTCGGTAAATCTGTCTCCGGCAGGGTACAGTGGTTTGCAAGGAACGGGCACAGACTTAAGAAAATGTCGGGTGCTGCATTGATGCTTGTAGGACTTGCGATGCTGTTTGGCATCGACAAATGGCTTCAATCAATATTGTTGCCATATTTCCCTTTGTATTTCTAATTTGAGATGAAGATGAGTCAAAAGAACGATGGATGCGAAGACTGCAACACAAACTGCAGCACACCAGACTTGCTTGAAGTAAAAGGAGTGAAGAAACTGGTCAGGCACAGGTACTTCCAGCCTGTCTTCCAGATCGTTACAATGCTGTTCTTCATTGCTATAATCATTGCAGGACTCACCGGTGGACAGTACACCAGATTTTCAAGAGAAGACGACTTTGCAACGGTAATGGTATGGGATGTCTGGCATCCGCTATTGGCTTTTAGTATATTGTTCGTTGGCAGACTGTGGTGTTTTGCATGTCCGCTTGGTGCGATATCCGAATGGACCCGTCGAAGTTTTAGTTTAAACCGCAGATATCCTGAGAAATTCCGCAACCTCTGGATTGCGATCATATTATTCATTGTAATATCTGCGGCTACTAAACACTTGTTCAGGTTCGAGCGAAACCCTCTCGCAACAGCCTTGCTGCTATTGTTCTTTATAGGACTGTCTATTGCTATCAGTCTGGTTTACGAAAAGCGGACATTTTGTCGGTTCATTTGTCCGACAGGCCTTATACTCGGTGTGTTCTCACTCATTTCGGGCACTGAACTTCGCGTGAAGTCCAAAAAGGTATGTTCCGAACATCCCGAGAAAGAATGTCTTACAGGAAACGAGAACGGGCACGGTTGTTCGATGTACGAGTTCCCGCAGACACTTAAATGTAATAGTTTCTGTATTTTCTGTACGGAGTGCATAAAAACATGCTCAAAGGATAATATCAGGATCAGCACAAGGAAATTCGGGGCTGATATTCTTAAACTGCGAAAACCGCATCTTGATGAGGCGTTCTTTATCCACAGTATCATAGTGATACTGTTGTTCAAGATCGGTATGGAGAGGGCACCTTTCAGGTACAGGATAATTGATTTCGTGAACTTTGTAGGACTTGACCGTAATTTGATGGCTCTTCTGATATTTGCGGGTCTCAGTATTGCTGCGATTGGACTTATGTATTTGATCAATCGGGCAGTTCACAGCAGAGCCGGAGAGACGACTTCGCACCTGACTGATTATGTGAGATATACGTATGCATTGATCCCGCTCGGGCTTGGGATCTATCTCATAGATAATACCTTCAAAGTGATACGGGGTGTGTTCTATCTGATCTCACAGGCAAGCCATCCGTTTGGAATGGAACTTTTCCAGTTCAACCAGCCTGCTATTCCGTATGAAGCGATCAACTTTTTCCAGATCATCCTGTTACTTGGCGGTTTTGCGGCTTCGCTGCATTTTGGATTTGCGATGGGAGAGAAAGATGGTAAAAAAGTTACATTTTCCAATATTCTTCCGCTAGTGGTTGTTGCCCTAATATATGCGCTGATAGCCCTGCGGATATTGACTCTTGATATACTATCATATTGATGACTGAAATTTTGATGAATGAAAAAGGTGTAAAATAATGAAACCAAAAAAACTGATTAACATTGTTGCAATCGTCCTGATGGTTGGATTTGCGTATGCAGCCATCAACATTGCGCCGGTTCTTAGCGACGAGGAGAATACATACCTTGGCGGACTGGTCTGGACGAACTTTCTAGATGAGGGATTGGCTGCTGCACAGGAGCAGCACAAACCTGTGCTTGTATATTTCTGGGCGGTCTGGTGCCAGTATTGTGAACTGTTCGAAACGGAGACTCTTCATGATAGCAAGGTAAACGCGGCACTTAAAAATGATTTCATACTGGTTGCTGTTGATCTTGATGAAAACCGTGAAGTGGCCAGTCGATTTGGTGTGAGTTATCCGCCGCATGAACTGTTTTTGGATGAATATGGGAATATAATCACAAGGATACCGGGTTATGTTGATGCAGACACGTTCTATTCGGTAGTGAGTGACGTATCTTCCAACTATAATTCTAATTCCAATTCCAATTCCAATTCTAATACGAATTTGAATTCAAATTCTACTGATAATGGTGATGATCAGGTTGAGGAGGCAGTTATATGATTGACGGAAATATTGTCCTGTACTTGAGCATGTTAACCGCAGCGGTGGCGCTGTTTGGTCTTTTGCTTAAAGAGTTGAGGAATGATGATGTGTACATGGGTATTGTGCCATGGGCATCAAGAGCGACATTTGTGTTGCTGGGATTTGATTTGCTTTTGCTCACTTATCATTTCATAACATCGGACTTTACTATAATGTATGTTTGGCAGTTTACAAGCCTGAGCCTGCCCCTGGTATACAAGTTCGCAGCGGTACTGGCAGGTCAGTCAGGAACGCTACTTTTGTGGTCTCTGATCATATTCATGTGTTCTACGTGGATCGCAGAAACTAAAAAGTGGGATAATCCTTTTGTTAGACAGGTTCAGATAGTTACTATAATCACTGGAATGTTCTTTACCGTGCTTACGATAATGGAGTCACCGTTTGCCACGATCTATGCTCTCGATTCCACATTGCCGCCGGGTTTTATACCACAGGATGGTAACGGGTTGAATGCATTGCTCATCAATCCATGGATGGCAATTCATCCGCCGACAGTGTTTATAGCATACGGGGTTGCAACGATACCTTTTGCTGCGGCTTTGGTGTATCTACTTACAGGAAAACGTGAATGGGAAGCGTTCGCAAGACAGTGGACCCGCCTTACGTGGCTGTTCCTGACATTTACAATTGCACTTGGCGGATTGTGGGCATACCTTGTGCTTGGCTGGGGAGGATTCTGGGCATGGGATCCGGTTGAGACTTCATCCCTTATTCCCTGGATTACGATAACAGCGTACATGCATGCTGCATCCCAATATCGAAAGGATAAGAATGTTTTCAATATCGGGGCACCAGTACTTGCCATAATCACTATGATCCTGGTGGTATATGCTGCCCTTGTTACCAGAAGTGGGATATTCGAGTCAGTACATGCGTTCGGTGATTCACCAAGCGGAATGATGTTCCTCATATTTATTGTGGCAGCAGTTTTAGTGACGATCGCTCTGGTTGCGAGGAAGATTTCTCATGAGAAAGATAAAGATAATGATAATGACAATGATAGCGATAGTGGCGACAAGAATGAGGACGAAGATGAAGACGAGATCTCGATTTATGATTATCTTTCCAAAAAGTCGATCCAGTTTTACATTACAGTGGTACTGCTTTCCATACTCACTTTCATATCGTTCTGGGGCATTACGTTCCCTGCTATAATCCAGTTGGTCAAACACATGAAGGTTGGTGTTGGCGTGGAGTTCTTCAATATCTGGGGATACCCTGCGTTCATTGCACTGATGGTCATGATGGGATATTGTCTGCAACGTGGTGATTATAAGTTCAAGAAGCAGTCACTTATTGCTGTGAGTGCAGCTACGGTGTTGCTTTCTTTTGTGAGCATTGGGCCTGAGTTCCATGTGATGGACCATACAAGCAATTTCTGGACTGCACAGCCTTTCCTCTATAAGTTGATAGGTTCGATCTCCCTGCTTTCCATGATGCCGCCGATTATGTATGTGATCGGTGCTGCTCTGGACAGGATGTTTGTTGACTTTAAGGCAAAGCCAAGTGGAAAAGTTCTTGCAAGAAAGACCGGTATCAATATTATCCATATCGGAATGGCGTTGATCCTTTTTGGTGCGGTAATGAGTGTTTCATTCACTACGTCCATTGGTGCGGATGTGTACCTGAACCAGATCGGAGAGGTCGTGTTCCTTGATGACGGCTATGCCGTGAAGGTCGATGAGTATTTGCCTGAAAGCGGTTCGGGGGTTTATCCTGGTGATAAGATTTCCGATGTTAAGAGGAATCCTTCGGCTTATCCGAGTACACAGGTGAGCGGGAAGATTTCAGAGATACAATCGATTGGATCCTATACCGGTTTTAAATTGAGTGATGGAAACGATTATATCTGGGTTGCGACCGGCGGTGCCGATATTGCTGTCGGTGATGAATTGACTGTTTCGGGAAGCGTGATGCGTGACTTTGAGAGCAGTTCTACAGGTATGGTTTTCGATGCCATTATCTTTGCAAGCGATCTCAGTTCAATAAGTGCAGGTACGGATACATCCCAGAAGGTGTATCTTGAGGTGTTCAAGGACGGGAAGCGTATTGGAAAGGGTGTTTCGGAGTATGTTGTGTACAAGCAGGGCGATGCTACGCATCCGATGGTTGACCGCAGTCTTACACATGATGTGTATGTGATCTTCCAGGGTGCCAGTTCGTACAGCATTCCTTTGACCATTTTGATCAAGCCGTTTGTTAATGAGGTTTGGATCGGAGTTATTCTCTTTTCGGTGGGAATAATGCTGATCGCCGGCTCGGAGATGAACCTACGAAGAAGGAGGGAGTTTGAATAGGTCCGGGCACTGCCCCGGACTTTTTAATTTATTTCGCAATTTATGGGTGTGAGTATGGAAGTTGAGATCGAGTATGATTATGTCCAGAAACCGCTTATGGGCAATTCGGATACCATAGAACTTGAGGAAGGCACAACCCTTGGCACTTTTTTTGGCATTCTGGACGTAAGGATCGTTGCTGCTGCGAGCGAGCAGGGAATTGAACCGGATGGCATTACGTTTTTGAAACAGGATGGCACGTGTGCGTGTATGTTGCAGGTGAATGGGAATAATGCGGTTGGGTTGCTTGATTATGTGTTGCAGGATGGGGATCGGGTGGAGGTTGTTTTTGGGTTTTGTGGGGGATGAAAGGGGTTGGCACATAATCTTCAATTCCCGTAGGTTAAATTAATATCCGCATTATTTTTTCTGATAGCATTTTAATATATTCAATTGCATTTATATTTTGTATGTATAGTCAACGCGAATAATAGATAGAAAGATTTTATATATCTCAAATGATATGTCTAAAGCATGACAGAAATATCTTTTACGTCTGAAGACATTATTGATGCAATCAATAATGAAAAT
>JAUSPM010000280.1 GCA_030655675.1 Methanosarcinaceae archaeon
AGTTTTTATATATAGCAATCCATACAAAAACAGACATGTTGACAGTGATTGAAACTTCGATGTGTATTCAGGGCAGTGGTGAAGGACCGCGCCGCGCTACGCGCGTGTGGTAGTGTCGTGTTTATTTCCAAAACATTAAACCGCAACCCAACAACACAACTTTATACCAGCTAAACAAATACGAATTATATATGACCTGAATTGAAATATATACTCATGAGCAACTCTATTATGACAACATTTATCTAAACAGGGATACTTACGGTGTTTTATAATATTTTTAGTATAGGTGATGATTATTGACTATTGAAGTAAATCGATACAAGTGTGGATATTGCGGCGCATGTGTTGGAGTTTGTCCAACTGGCGCGCTTGAACTTATTGAAACCTGGATCGAAGCAGATGAAACATGCACAAGTTGCGGCATCTGTGCCAAAGTGTGCCCTGTTGGTGCTATTGAGGTGAACAAATGAAAGACCAATATGACGTAGTCATTGTTGGTGCTGGTCCTGCCGGTTCTATCGCAGCAAAAAACATTGCCCAAAAAGGTCTTGATGTATTGCTTATTGAAAAGAGGCAGGAGATTGGCGATCCGGTTAGATGCGCTGAAGGTGTTGGTAAACTTCATTTAAGGCAGCATATTGAACCTGACCCACGCTGGATATGTGCTGACGTTAAAGGTTCCCGCATATTCTCACCCGATGGGACAAAAGTCGAGATGGCAGAAGAGGTCTCCGGCGGAGAAGTCGGTTATGTTCTTGAACGTAAATTGTTTGACAGGGCACTTGCCAATGAAGCCGCATGTGCCGGTGCGGATGTAATGGTCAAGACCCGTGCTACCGGACTTATTATTGAAGATGATTTTGTTTGTGGTGTAAAGGTTATGCATCTTGGCGTAGAATCCAACATACGATGCAAAATCGTGATCGGTGCAGATGGTGTGGAATCTAAAATCGGCAGGTGGGCAGGCATCGATACATCCCTGAAACCTTCAGATATAGAGACATGCGCACAATTTTTAGTCGCAGGTATTGAGGTAGATCAGGACTATTGCGTGTTTCATCTTGGAAATGAGATTGCACCTGCGGGTTATATATGGATATTTCCAAAAGGCAAAAATCAGGCGAATGTCGGCATTGGCATACTGGGAAGCAAATCGGGTAAAAAAAGAGCAGTGACGTTACTTACTGATTTTGTTAATAAAAACATGCCTGAAGGTAAGATCATAGAAATGGTTGTTGGGGGTGTACCTGTTTGTGGTGCAATTGAGCGTACAATTGCAAATGGGCTCATGCTTATAGGTGATGCTGCAAGACAATCCGACCCCATCACAGGTGGCGGCATAATCAATGCAATGGATGCTGCGAAAATGGCAGCAGAGGTTGCTGTCAAAGCCATTGCGGCAGGGGATGTTTCAACGAACATGCTTAAAGAGTACGAAAGAAAGTGGCGTTCAACACTTGGACATGAGATCAATAACAGTCTCATAGTCAAAGAGGCATTCACCAATTTCACAGATGAAGAACTAAATTCACTCGCATATTCCCTGAAAGATGCGAACTTTACCAGTATGAGCCTTTTAGATCTGTTGTATGCGCTTTTCAAAGCGAACAAGAAACTTCTATGGGATCTGAGAGTATTGTTTAAAGATGTCTTTATAAACGAGATCGACTTTAAACGTGAATTTAAAGATAAAGTCTGAGTATCAGGATTGTGGCGGTGTTTAGTAAAGACCGCCATTTTTCATAGTATATAATTTATAAATATATAGTGCGAGTTAATTCGACCGAATGGAGAATTTTCTCGTAGTATATAATTTATAACTTTTCGCACTTATAAATAACATGTTTGTCTTTGTTTAGCAGTTTTTGACGCCAAGTCGAACCGCCGCAGGCGGCACGCCCCATTATCATCAATGAAATCTTCCTCTTTTTGCATTTAATGGACAAAATGATTTGTATAATAGATATTGTGCACCATTTTCGCGGAATCGATAGATTTTAATTTAAAATTGTGTATTATTATATTATTAATCCGACCAATGTGAATAATTGCATACGATTAGTGGTTTGGAAACATGCCGCCTGCGGCGGTTGTATTGGTTTTGGTTTAAGGTAAAACACTCTCGTTTGCGCAGATATCCCCCCACATCTATACAAATACAATTATAATTATAATTATAATTGTAAATACGTCAGTCCCCACTACAGAACGACATGTAAATTTCATGTGCCTCAGAACTCATAGGGCTCATCACAATATCAGAACCGCTTCTCATCACAGGCACATTTATCTAATCTCTAATCTGATCCTTAATCCCGCATCTGCGCCACGATCTCAGCAGCCGCATCTTTTGGCGAATCCGCCAGGTAAATACTTCGACCCACAATTACCCAATCAGCGCCCGCTTTTATCACATCGGCCGCACTCCCACCCTGTGCACCGACACCCGGTGAGATGATGGAAAGTTCACTACCGATTATGCTTCGTATCTCACTTACACGCTCCGGACGCGTTGCAGGAGCCACTACACCGGATGCGCCTGCATCTAATGCCATTTTTGCAATTATTTCAGCAACCGGCCGGAAAAATTCAACACCACCCGGGTGGCTCATCTCTGTTACTACGTAAATATCTTTTCCACTTGCCTTCGCAGTCTCCACACAAGCATCAAGGCTGTCCTGCCCTGTAAAACCGTGCACAATAACTGCATCCGCACCGGCTTTGAATACCTGCTCACATATCAGGCGGTCGGTGTTCGGGATATCTGCGACTTTGAAATCTGCAATAACGGGCGCGTATTGTGCAAGGTCTTTGACAATACCGAGTCCTGTTGCAAGTACAAGCGGATATCCAACCTTTATTGCATCCACGTATTCGTGTACGTCCTGTGCGATCCTGAGTGCGCTTTCTTTGTCTGTGACATCAAGTGCAAGTATGAGTCGGGTGTTCTTTTTCATTTGATTCTCCTGTTATGAGTAAGTTGTTTTTAGTTCCCTCTAACATTTTATGAGTAAATATTCCTTCACTTCCCCAATCGACTCCTCGCAGCAGCCACAATGATCGGAAGCGTGATAGTAGCATCAGCATACACCGTTACCGAGCGAGCCTCCTCACCAACCTTGCCCCATGAACGTGCCTCGTCAAGAGTCGCACCGCTCAAACCGCCGGTCTCAGGAGTATCCATTGTTAACTGTATCGCATAATCAAACTCGTTCGGGGTAACAAGCATTGACTGGAAAATATAGTTCTTAGGAACCCCGCCGCCGATTAGCAGTGCACCAGCCTTTTTTGCATCGTAGCAGATATCCATGAACTCTTTCATATCCGCAAACGCATCAACATTAAGCGGATTCATCTGTTTGTACAGCCATGCCTGAAGACCAACCATGGAATCCTGTATCGCAGGACAGTATATCGGAACATCCATATCGGCGGCGGTCTTGAGTATCGAATTATTATCATCAAGATTCTTGCCAATATGAGTCAAAAGTTGCCGAATGGAGAGCGTTTCACTACCCAGTTCTCCAAAGATGGACTGCATCTTATCCTCAAAATCAATAAAATGATGTTCAGGCAAAAACACATCGTATATGCGGTTTATCTCCTCATGCTTGAGTTCAATATCATCCGCAATATCCGTACCCTTATAGTGATGCAGACCCAATGATTCCACAATATCGTGAACCATATTCGCGCCTGTAGTCACCATAACATCGATATACCCATCACGAATAAGATCAGAAACAATACTGCGCATCCCTGCAGGCACCATCGCACCCGCGAACCCGAAAAACTTTGTCGTATCATCAGATTGCATATCACAATAGATGTCAACAGCCTCCGCAAGCCGACCAGCACCAAACGCACATCCGTCAAATTCCCTCACAAGTGAATCCACACTCATGCCGGATGTGATATTTGCCTGTTTTATCGGTCTTGCAAGTTTATTCGCTGTGTTGTCGCAGTGCATTTGTGTTTCCTCTTATTATTTAGTTCTAAGTGGTTAACGTATGTCTTTTTAGAGTAAATAAAGTAATCGATTACAGGGCTGCCAAATGTCAATTGTAATTCGGTTAGTAAATTATTCCTTCTGGACAAAAGATGCTAGATATTTCATTAAGAATGATAGTTGTATTTGTTTAGCAAATTTCACACCAAGTCAATCTGTCGCAGGTAGTATGTTCCAATAATGTGAAGGAAATTTGCGATAATGCTTAGATTGATTTAAAATACATAAATTGTATTTGTATAGATATGTCAATATTGGTTCGTAAATGAGATTGTTCTATCAAACTAAAACCAATACAACCGCCGCAGGCGGCATATTTCCAGCCCACTGGCACAAACGATATGAGCATTTTCGCGGCAAATCTGATTTGTAAAAATATGCACAAAGAATTAATCCGACCGATAGAAATATTGTATCTGTATAGATGTGATATGATTGTTGCATAAATGAGATTGTTCGATCTTAAACTAAAAACAATGCGACCGCCGCCAGGCGGCACGTCTCATATATACTAAATTGAATAATCGAAATCGTTAGCAAACAATGTATTAAATATTGTGGAATGCGCTAAAAGCAATTGAAAATTCTATGTGTATGTAGGGCAACGCCGCGCTCTTGCGCGGGTGGTATAATCGTTTTTATCATGCACTCATTAAACACTCTGCACTACAACGCTGCACCAGCTAAACAAATAATATTGTTTTTA
>JAUSPM010000281.1 GCA_030655675.1 Methanosarcinaceae archaeon
AAAAAGTAATCGGATATAGGTCTAAGTTAAAGTTTAAACTTAAATTTAAGTTAAAATTTAACCTTAACCTTATATTCAAAATATTATTATTTATTCGTCTTCTTCGTCAATATCCCCATAATGTCGATCACGTTTTACAACAGATTCGAACAGGAAGTATTTTTCAACATACGCTTGTATCTCTTCATCGGATATGCATGATACCCTCTTTTCCTGGTCATATAATTTCTGGATCTCTTTCTGAATAGACCGCAGACGTTTGTCATCCTTTCCTACTGTGATCTCAATATCCATCAGATCGTTCAAGGTTTCCTGAACCTTGTGTTTCAAAACTTCAATGCCGGATGAATCTCCGATAAGGAATATGCGTTCCCCCCCGACCTTCTCCGGAAGGTATGGTTCATACGTGAATGGGTTTTTAATAACACCTGCTGCATGTATCCCGGATTCATGGGCAAAAATATTTCGACCTACAACTGATTTGTTTCGTGGGATTCTAATTCCGATCTCTTTTTCCATGAATCTGGCAAATTTTGTGATTGATTCAAGATTATATTTATCGAATCCTTCTACCCGCTCTTTAAGGAAAATGACCAGTTTTTCCATTTCAGCATTGCCTGCACGCTCACCGATACCAAGGAATGTCACACTTGACCAATTTGCGCCGTGCCAGTATCCTGCAAGTGAATTCGCAACTGCAAGACCAAAATCATCATGACAGTGTGTTTCTATGTTCACAGCACCAAGTTCGTTCTTTATGTGTTTGACCATCGAAGGGATGCCATACGGCTCATCAACACCAATAAACGGAAGCCCAAACCCTACTGTATCACAAAGCCGAATCGTACATTTTGGATCGATCTCAAGTAGTTTTCCAATAAGCGGATAAACGAAATTATAGTTATCCGCACGGGTCATATCTTCAATATGTGCACGTGTTCGAAGTCCGTGGTCAACTGCATACTGAAGTGCATTTAAGAACTTTTCTTCTGCCGCCTCACGACTTGCAAGTCCCATCTTGTCAAATATATGTGAATCGGATACTGACATGAGAATTCCGGTTTCCTCGATCCCATCAACTTCCAGTATCATATCAATATCAGCAGGCACTGCTCGTGCCCAACCTGTAACTTCAGGGGATTCATACCCTTGGTCAAACATCAATTTGACTGCTGCTCGATCACGCTCATTAAATACAAAAGTTTCAAGTTTTTCAATACCAATTTCATGTAAAAACTCGTATATTTTGAATTTTTGTCCTCTGTTCATGACAATCCCGGGCATCTGGGAACCGTCACGAATAGTGCTGTCGCTGATGAAGATCTCCTGTCCTTCAGGCAGTTTTATTTTGGGCAAGTCATCATAAGATTTGTATACTTTCATTGAAATCCTCCTTGTGATGCGAAACAATTTCATTTGCGAATAATGCGCAAGTTCGGTATAATTTCGCAAGAATATTTAAAATTTGATCTGTAGGCGTACATTTGGCCTGTTCTAGTTCAGCAAGAAAATGCTCACTTCGTTCGCATTAACTTGGACTATATAATTCTATAAATTATATACTACGAGAAAATTCTCCATTCAGTCGAATTAACTCGGAGTATATATTTATAAAATATATACAGTAAAAAATAGTGTAAATATATACACATTACACATATATTGCTGTGCTTTTTTCTACATGAAGGACGTTATCCTTAAAATGTCTTTCTTTTCACATCAAGCAAAATCGGCATATGTTACTGTTAAAGATCAAGAGTGGCGTTATCACTCGATCTAAATTTGATTTTAAGGTTCAGAAGCCTCTTTTGGCTTTTGAAGTACTGTCTGGATCTCATCAAGCAATTCATCATCAGTCTTGCCTGTGACGTCTATCCCATTATCCAGTGCCATTTGCTGGATTTTCGACTTTTTTTCATCCTCTGGCACATTTTTGATCGTTTTCTCGAACTCCTTTAACGATAGATCGGATTCACGCTGTGCTTTTTTGAATTCGCCCATGGACGTTCCCATTGAGCGTGCAAGTTCGGGTAATTTGCTTGCTCCAAATAACAATACAATAAGTGCAAATATTAATATTAATTCTGTTGTGCCTAATCCGCCAATCATGATTGTGACCTCGTTATGTGTATTTGGTTTGTATATATAATATGTGAAAACTGGTTTATTGTTTGATTTTATCTGTCTTAATGATTTCTGTCATCATATCGATCCATTCATCGGTGCTTTTTCCTTCTGTATCGATACCGGCATCTTGTGCCATTTTTTTGATCTTATCATCAACTTCGGTGTTTCTAATGTCTTTTTTACTGAAATCAATATTCTTATCAAATATATTCATTTCAAATTCGGCTGCACGCTGTGCTTTTTTAAAATCACCAAGTGATTTTCCTAATGACTTTGCAAGTTCTGGCAACTTATCCGGACCAAATAGGAACAATGCTGCGATGGCAATTGCAAGCAATTCAGTTGAACCGATCATCTAGCAGTAATATACCACACCAATACATAAACATTTTTGGTCGATATGTGACTAGAAAATCTTTGCTATAGCAATGCTAAACTCAAATAGCACAACCAATACTATTGCAGTGAATATTTGAGCGATAAAGGTAGGATCAGGGGACATGAACATTGAAAAACCAAAAAGTGCTGCATATACAATAAGCCTCTGTTTTTTAAGCGTCTCATACTTGATAATGCCCATTTTAATTGCAAATATCACCAAAAGGGGCAATTGGAAAACAAGACCAAATCCCAATACAAGCATTGTTACTATTGAAATGGTTTCCGCAACGGATATCTGGGCAATTGCAAGGTCGCTTGAATAGAATATTATGTATTTGAACATCAATGGAAGTGCCAGAAAATATGCAATACAAAAGCCTAAAATAAAAAGCAAAAATGATGCCGGTACGACTTTTATAAAAAAACGTTTTTCATTTTGGTATAACCCTCTTGCTGCAAACCTGAATATTTCATACAGGAACAAAGGAATAGTAACTGCCACCGCAAACACAAGAGATAGTTTAAAACGTGCAAATATCCATTCAAGTGGCGAATACACAGACATATCTATACCCGGTGGTACAAAATTATTCCAGACCATTTGCACCACGGATGCTGAAACTGGATAGGCTATTATCAATCCCGTAAAAAGTCCGACCAACACGATAGCCATACGGTTACGAAGTTCTTTCAAATGCACTGTCAAAGGCTGTACTTCATCCGCTGTAATATCTAATGTGTTTTTATCCTGTGCATCATCAATGCCAGTACCTTTGTTTACATCGTCATCATCAGTATCAATCATTACTAGTAAGGTAGAGCATTTATGTAATAAAAGTTATGTGTAGTCAATAACATCAAATTCGTTAAAGGACACAAAAACAAGAAGGAGAATATCTTGTCAAGCAGTATGGAAGACCTGAGTACTATAGTTAATGAAATTAAGAAAAAGATAGTGTACATAGGGCTTGCATTTTTACTTAGTACAACTGTCTCGCTTCAATTTACCGGTCCATTAATTGAGCGTATGAAAAATGATCTCTTGCCTGAAGGTGCAAAAATCGTTTACATTTCACCGCTTGAGGTCATGATGTTAAAACTTAAGATCGCTTTGATATTAGGTTTTTTTATCATAATTCCTTTTGTTGCATTTTTTGTAATACGGGCAGTGCTCAAAAAGTTGAGAATTGAAAAACCCATCCATATCAATCGTTTCTGGATTATTACTACATCGTTTGCAATTATCCTGATGTTCCTGCTTGGGGCATCGTATGCATATTTTATCATGTTACCCCTGTTCCTGAAATATCTCTACCTAAATGCCGCATCTTCGGGAATCGTTGCCACATATTCAATATTTAAATTCATCTCATTTGCAGCAGCAGCAACAATTATTTTCGGTCTTGTCTTTGAACTGCCAATAGTTATGTTATTCCTCACAAAAAGCGGGATCGTTCAGTACAAAACATTTGTTGAATACCGCAAACACATGTACGTATTGTTTTTGGTAGTGGGTGCCCTTATAACTCCGCCGGATGTCCTTAGTCAGGTTATGGTTGGCGTGCCTTTGATCATTTTTTTTGAGATCAGTTTGTTTATTGTACGGATCATGGATAGAAGTAGCAATCAAAAAAAAGTCAAAAGCTAGTGTTATTAGGCAGCAGATAATTATTTAAGTTGAAATGATGTTGATGCATTGCATATTCAATCAACAAAGGAATTAAAAAATGAGAATTAAAAACCTTATGTTGCTCTTAATTATTTTAGTAATTGCAGCAATTGCAGTGACCGGATGTATTGGGGATAATGATGAAGATAAAGTCCCGGCAAATGATGATATTGGAAAAATTGATCGGGAAAAAGAAGCTGTTTATAATGATTGTATTGAATGTCATCCAAATCAAGTCAAAGCAATGAGAATGGAATCCAGCGGATTACATTCTGTGAATGCATGTAATTTCTGTCACGTTCAGCACGGCTATATTCCGGCTTGTTCAGATTGTCATGGGTTAAATCATGGCGATGTTATCATCAATTGTCAACAATGTCACATCGAATCACATGCCCCAAGAAATATTAATTTCTCAATGGAAGAAGGTAATTATTCGTGCAGTATGTGCCATACAGATGAAGCAAATACACTTGATGCAAATCCTACAAAACACACTAACATGACTTGTCTGACATGTCATACAGAACATGGATTAATCCCTAAATGTATCAATTGTCATATTGCACATGATGACAACACGATAACGGACAATTGTAATGAATGCCATGAGACTGGACACATACCAACGAAGATAAAAACATAAATGATCATTGACAAAGGGAATCAAATAATGAAAATCAATAACCTTATGTTACTCTTAATTATTGCAGCAATTGCAATAAGCGGTTGTATTGAAAATGGTGACACAAATACAACTACGATAAGTGATGTTGATCAAGATATTAACAAACTTAGTGATGATAAATTCAATTCGCTTGCCAATGATATAGAAACTGTTTCTAATGTGTGTGTTGAATGTCATACAAAACCTGTCAACACCATAAAGGAATCTGGTGGATTACATTCTCAGAAAAGTTGCAATTTTTGTCATGTTCAGCACGGCTACATTCCAACATGTTCGGATTGCCATAACTTATTCCACGGAAATACAATTACTAATTGTGCACAATGTCATACTGATGCACATGCACCAAAAGATATTACCTTCTCTACTGATGCAGACAAGTTTTCATGTAGTATATGTCATGTCGATGAAATTTCTATATTTAATGTAAATCCTACAAAACACAGTGAACTTGATTGTTCAAGTTGTCACACAAAGCACGGGCTTATCCCTGAATGTGTCAATTGTCACATTCCACATGATGATGCCATGACAGCGGATGATTGTGGTAAATGCCACAAGACCGGACATATACCAACAAAAGTAATATATCCGACAACGACGCCAAAAAGCCTGTGTGCAGGATGTCATGCTGATGCCATCAGTACAATGGAAAACAGTAATACCAAACATTCAAAGTTACTATGTTCCCAATGTCATCCGCAGCATGCCCGGATTCCGACATGTTCATCGTGTCATGCAACGCCACACGGTCCTGCAATGACAGATTGCGGTATAACATGTCACCTATCAGGACATGATGTTTGGAAACGACTTGAGTTTTGAAATGGGTAGTTTTTAGTCTTTACTATCCGATTTCATCCTTTTTTTGGTTGGTATATATTTTGTAAATATATAGTGCGGATAAATCTGAGTATAGCGGGGGTTTTATCTATTAAATGCGAAATAATAAGGATTTTATCGATGACGGAGGGTTGTGCCGCTTGCGGCAGTTTGATTCGGCATCAAAAATATCTAAACAAATACAAAAAAAGTATTTGTTTAGCGGATTTGAAATTGTGTTGTAGCGTTGCGGATTAATGAATTGGAAATAAAAACGATGCTACCACACGCGCGTAGCGCGGCACCGTCCTTCACCACTGGCCTGAATACACATCGAAGTTTCAATCACTGTCAACATGTCTGTTTTTGTATGGATTGCTATACATATAAACTGCGTATTTTGCGAATGCGAACGGATGGTAGGTATGGAACGTGCCGCCTGACGGCGGTTGCATTGTTTTTAGTTTAAGGTAGAACAATCATATTTACGCAGCCATTCAACTACATCTATACAAATACAAAACG
>JAUSPM010000225.1 GCA_030655675.1 Methanosarcinaceae archaeon
TCTTGCACACTTTTTGCTAAAGATTTAGATAATTCAATTTAGTATATGGGGGAAGCGCCGCCTGACGGCGGTTGCATTGTTTTTAGTTTCAGATAAAACAATCACATTTACGCAGCCATCCAACTACATCTATACAAATACTACTAAACAATATCTACTCTTTGTGACTTTTTGCCACAGAGGACATAGCAACATTCCCTCTGTACGCTCTGTGTCCTCTGTGGCTGTCAAATATGGTTCTAAATTATAATTGCGGAGTCGTATAAACAAATTTGATAATTATAATTATATATATAGTATTATGGCATGAAAAGATATGATGAACTCAGTGAAAAACAAAACTAATGTTTCATTAGTTATTCCTGCATACAACGAAGAAAAACGAATTGCTACAATGCTTTCGCAATATTGCAATCATTTTCCTGATTCTGAGATTATTGTTGTTTGTGATGGTACAGACAATACTCTAAATATTGTCAGATCCCTAACCAAAAATAATACAAATATCAAACTTTTACACTTTAATGACAGGGTGGGAAAAGGTGGCGCGATAATAGAGGGGTTTAAGGTTGCAAGTGGAGATATAATTGGTTTTGTCGATGCTGATGATTCGATCAAACCGTCTCAAGTCGTTGCTATGATCGATAAACTCTCCAATGCCGATGGAGTGATTGCATCCAGACATCTGAATGATTCAAAGATTATCGTTAAACAACCACTTGAAAGACGAGTTGCGAGCAAATGTTTTAATATTTTTGTTAGACTGATGTTTAATTTTCCTTTTAAAGACACACAATGTGGTGCAAAAGTTTTTAAAAAAGAAGCAATTGCCGGAATATTGAATGAATTGGTAACCACTGGATTTGAATTCGATGTGGACCTATTATGGAAATTGAAGAAAAATGGTTACACAATTGTTGAATATCCAATTGAATGGAGTCATTCTGAAGGATCTGGTTTCAGTTTAAAAAGTGCGCCAAAGATGTTTATATCACTTATAAGGGTACGATTATGGAAATGAATGACAAAACCCCAATGAATTTCCGAACTTTACTAAACAAAAAAACGATTATTTCATTCATCGTATCATTTTTGATCCTTTATCTTCTGATAAGGAATGTAGACTTCAACAGTGTGATTGTAGTATCAAAAAATCTGAATCTACCCATATATGCTCTTGCGATTGTGGTTCATTACTCATCTTTTTATGTCCGTGGATTACGATGGAAAAAACTGCTGAATACACTCAATATACCGGTCAGCACATCTGTGCTTACGGAAATGGTTTTCTTATCATGGTTCGTCAACAGTATCGTTCCCGCAAAGATCGGTGATGTCTACAGAAGTGATCTACTTAAAAAGTATAACAGTGCACCAATTTCGACTTCAATTGGCACCATCGTAGTTGAGCGTGTATTCGATATAACGATCCTGCTTGTATTATTAAGCGTCAGTGGAGCGATTCTTTTTAAAGACAAAATGCCCGGACATATCCTGCAATCACTTGAGATAGGTTATATCCTGCTCGGATTTGTGATATTGGGACTGATTTTACTGAAGATTTTCAAAGGCCATGTTATACGGATAGTTCCAAATAGATTTACCATGATATTTGAGAACCTGCACAATGGGGTTTATGATTCGTTTTCAAACTTGAATACCTTTGTCTATGTGGCAATATTAACAATCATTTCATGGTTTTTAGAATCTGGGCGGTTCTTGCTTGTTGCAACTGCACTCGGCATTGATCTAAACCTTCCTACAATAATCTTTGTCGCTCTGGCAGCATCGCTCCTGACTGCAATACCTCTAACACCCGCAGGTCTTGGCGCTGTGGAAGTATCAATTGTCGGCATTTTAGCGATGATGGGGGTTGATACTGCTGTCGGCACATCGATAGCACTGCTGGACAGGTTGATCAGTTACTGGAGTGTACTTGTGATTGGTGCGGTGGTGTATTTGATTAGCGATAAAACTTGATAGATGTATTGTATTTGTATAGCTGTTTAATGACTTCGCAAATGAAATGATTCGATTTGAAACCAAAAACAGTGTGACCGCCTGCAGGCGGCACGTTCCATCCATGCCAATTTGAATGAACTAAATAGTTAGCAAAACATTTATTAAAACTTGTGGAATGTGCAGATGGCGATTGAAAATTCGATGTGTGTGCAGGGCAATGCGCGCTCTTGCGCGTGAGGTGAATCGTTTTTAATGAGACTTTTTAATTTATTCTGGCAAAAAGAAATCATTGCAAAAATATTCACCGCAGAGGACGCTGAGTACGCAGAGAGTCGTTGTTTTTTCTTTGTGACTCTCTGTGTACTCTGTGGTTTTCCGAACCATTCCAGAAGATAATAAAAAGTCTCTTTTTAATCATGAATATATTAAACACCCTGCACCGCAACGCTGCACCATCTTAACAAAAACGATGTATTAAATGATGATTGACATTATAACACAATCGAACATTCACGAGCAATTAATATATGCGAAGTTATATTGAAAGTATCATATTGTAAAATTTAGATTATACTGATGCAAATTTATAGATCATACTGATAAAAGGAGCTGAAAACCATCAAATCCATAATCCTCGCCGGTGGTTCCGGCACACGCCTGTGGCCACTCAGCCGTGAACAATATCCAAAACAATTTTTAAAACTCGGCGAAACATCACTATTCCAGGATACTTTCTTAAGATGTCTTGAAATATCCGAAATATCCGAGACCTTTATTGTTACAAATGAATCCCAGAAGTTTTTTGTCATCGGGCAGATCAAGGAACTTGAGTATGATATCCCTGCTGATAATGTACTTATCGAACCTAAGGGAAAGAATACTCTTCCAGCCATCTGTTTTGGAATGCGAGAAATCAATAGACGATTTGGCAGATCTATTGTTGGTGTTTTTTCATCAGACCACATACTCGATAAAACCGCAATGGAAACAATCGTCAGTGCAGAGAAATTGGCATCTGACCACCTCGTGACCTTTGGAATTATACCCACATCACCACATACAGGTTATGGATACGTAAAACCTGCGGGGGAACTTGATGTTGGTTATAAGGTTTCTGATTTCATGGAAAAGCCGAACCTTGATGATGCTATAAAATATATCGAAGAAGGGTGCCTGTGGAATAGCGGGATGTTTCTTTTCGATACTGATGTGTTTTTTGCTGAATTGAAAGACCATGCTCCGGAAATTTTTAAAGCATTTGATGTACCAAATGATATGTCGCTGGATATCAAAAATATCTACATGAACCTGCCGTCTGTTTCAATAGACTATGGAATTATGGAAAGGTCCAGCCGTGTGGCTGTTGTCAAACTTGACCACAAATGGAGCGACCTCGGTAATTTCGATGCGTTGTATGACGAAAATGAAAAAGATGAGCAAGGGAACGTTGTCTACGATTGTGATGATGTCCTGATTAATTCGACTGACAATCTGATATACTCGAAACCGAACAAGATCGTTTCACTTATTGATGTTAACGACATGGTTGTTGTTGACACACCTGATGCACTGCTTGTATGTCCGCGAAAGAGCAGTCAGAAAGTGAAGGATGTCGTAACTGCGCTCAAGGGTGCGAATGATGAACGTGCACAATTCCAGCAAACCGTGTACAGGCCGTGGGGCTCGTATACGATCCTTGAGTGTTCAGAAAGGCACAAGATCAAGAACATAATGGTTATGCCGGGAAGGACCCTTAGTTTGCAGATGCACCACCATCGCAGTGAGCACTGGGTTGTTGTTAAGGGAATGGCGTGTGTGCAGGTTAATGGGGAGCAGAAGTTCTTGCGACAGGGTGAGAGTACATTTATACGATCGGGAGAGAAACACAGGCTTTCAAATCATGGGAAGATACCGCTTGAAATCATTGAGGTACAACTTGGCGAGCGTGTTGATGAGGATGATATTGTTCGGTTCGATGATGAGTATGGGCGGGTGTGATGGTAAACTTTCCCCGTCTTACACTATATATTGAAAATGGTTTTCCTATGGCATTCAGATATATTTATAATGGTTCCTAACTACATTATATTACAGACCATTTATAGGACTGATTCATATGGAAGTAAATACTACTGATGAAAATGTCTTGTTAAACCTGTTACAAAGCATCAATCGAAAATTGGATGAATTGACAGGATTGAAGGAAGACATTGCAACATTAGTGAAAAAAATAGATTTTGTCGAGGAAATGCTGGTTGAAGAAATGACCGAAAATGAAAATATTGAATTAGCAGAAGCGATGGAAGAATATAAACGTGGGGATACAATATCATTAGCAGAAGCTAAAAGATCATTGGGGATTTGAATGAATTTCCGTGTAGAACTAAGCAGCAAAGCACTCCAATCCCTGTCAAAATTAGATCTTTCAGATAAAAAGAGGGCTTTTGATAAGATCGAATCCCTTGAAAATACCCCTTTTCCAACAGGTTATAAAAAACTCGGCGGAAAAAATGAAGTTTACCGGCTGAGATTTGGCAACTTTAGGATCCTTTACACAATATCAAAACCTGAACATACCATTTTAATATTTCACATCGAGAAACGAAGCAAGGTATATCAATAAGAATTTTGCAGCCCCACAACATTTAGTTGGTAAATATTCGACGAGATGAACAGAATATGCCGGATGGGGCGGACCACTAATATCCTGTAGATCCTGTTCATCCTGTCCATTACTTCAGACAATGTGATTTCCATATTTGAAAACATATCCTGAATAATGTTACTCACACAATGTTGAAGAGAACTACACATTTGCCAATATTTAATCAGATCCATTATAACCGTTTAAAGATGCAACCAACTTTAGGAAATTAATATGAGTCAAAGTACAACAGAAGAACGATCAATTGATAAAATATTGGTCACCGGTGGAGCGGGCTTTATTGGAAGTCATATAGTTGATCGGTTGATGGATACAGGATGCGAGGTCGTTGTGTTTGACAACCTTAGTTCCGGGGAGATGGAGTTTATTGAACATCATCTCGATAAAACAAATTTTTCACTTATTAAAGGTGATATGCTGAATACCGATGAGATCGAGGCGGCATGTCGTGGTGTTGACTTTGTGTATCACGCGGCTGCAAATCCTGATGTCCGGTTGGGTATTGTGGATACGAAGGTTCATTTCGACCAGAATATCACTGCTACCTACAATCTGCTTGAAGCGATGCGCAAGGGAGGCGTTACGAATATCGCATTCACGTCTACTTCAACGGTTTATGGTGAAGCAACGACTATTCCCACTCCTGAGGAATATGGGCCACTTGTTCCGATATCATTATACGGGGCATCCAAACTTGCATGTGAGGCACTTATTACTTCATATTCCCACACATTCGATATGCATTCATGGATATTCAGATTCGCTAATATCGTTGGTGACAGGGGCACGCATGGCATTATTGTGGATTTTATTGAAAAACTTAAAAATGACAATCAGCATCTTGAGATACTTGGAGACGGGAGACAATCCAAATCGTATCTGCATGTCAACGATTGTGTTGATGCGATACTGTTTGCGGTTGATCATGTCGGCGAAACAGTGAACATCTTTAATGTGGGGTCGGAAGATACCATCGATGCTACTGGAATTGCCAGGATCGTTGTTGAGGAGATGGGACTAAAGGATGTTGAGTTTAATTACACTGGTGGGAAGCGGGGTTGGAAAGGGGATGTACCACGGATGTTGCTTGCGGTTGATAAGTTGAAGGAACTGGGATGGAGTCCATCGTATAATTCTGCGGATAGTGTGCAGGATACGGCTCGTGTGTTGATTGGATTGGTTTAATCTGCCGTCTTTGTTTAGCAGTTTTTGACACCAAGTTTAACCGCCGCAGGCGGCACGCCCCATCTTCACCAATGAAATCATCCTATTTTCGCATTTAATGGACAAAATTATTTGTATAATAGATATTGTGCGCCATTTTCGCGAAATCGATAGATTTTAATTTAAAATTGTGGTATTTGTTTATCTGATGAAATGTAGGCACATATTTCAAATACCTAAAACCCCATGCAGCAACCCCGCCGCAGGCGGCACGTTCCATACCTACCATACGTTCACATTCGCAAAATACGCAGTTTCTATTTAGGGCAATCCATGCAAAAACAGATGTGTTGGCAGCGATTGAAACTTCGATATGTATTCAAGGCAGTGGTGAAGAACGGTGCCGCGCTACGCATGGGTGGTAGTACCGTTTTTATTTTCACCCATAAATCCGCATACGCTACAACACAACTTTAGACCGACTAAACAAATA
>JAUSPM010000227.1 GCA_030655675.1 Methanosarcinaceae archaeon
TCTTGCACACTTTTTGCTAAAGATTTAGATAATTCAATTTAGTATATGGGGGAAGCGCCGCCTGACGGCGGTTGCATTGTTTTTAGTTTCAGATAAAACAATCACATTTACGCAGCCATCCAACTACATCTATACAAATACGAATTTATTATTAAAAATGTTAATAACGACGATTGATTCAATTAAAATAGTGCCGCCCTATATCTGAAAGGGCAGCACATATAATTAATTACAAATCAAACAAGTTCACGTGGCTGCTTATGCGCTGGTAACACCGGAAGCGGCATCGTATTGATTAAAATAGGACTCTCAACCTCTTTTGCTCGTTCAAGCATGAGTTCCTTGCCCTTTTGAGTAATAGCAAACAGTGGAACTGCTGTTCCGACCTGTGCAAGAGGCTTGATAACATCACGCACATTCTTGGATGCACAGCCTGTAGTGATATCCAGATAATCAAGCAGTTTTAGAGCATCATCCCGACTGATACCGGTCACATGAGCACCGATAATTGTAAGATCAATACCAAGTTCAGATTCAACATCCCTCAGAGCCTTTGCAGTATCAGGATCAATAACCGACACAGCGATCTTTTCGTAGCCTAATTCTGCCGCCTTCCTGACTCCCCCAACAGGGTCGATCTTAGCAGTTGTTGTATCAAGTACAATACCGCCATTTTGAGCGATACCATTCATAATACCATCAATAGGCTCAGTTTCAACAAGACCCGATATCCTCGCACCCATACCCTGCACAAGTTTTGGGTTATTGGTGATAACAGTTCCTGCACCATCACAAACCGTCACGGTCGTATCAAGGACACCTCGTCTCAGTCCGGTCATCATGATCTCGGATGCTCCGAATCCCACAAAGACCTCAAGTTCTAACTGGCGCCTGTCCGTGAACATACCAAAGTCAGAAATGCGGAATTCCATGTTTTTCCTGACCTCTTCAGAGGTTATTTTCTTGATCCCGCGCACCTTATCAAAGATAGGACACCATTCGACCTGCGGTTCACCGACCTCTACAACTTTACCATTTTCAATAACAACTTTTGTCTTTCCAAGCATTTCCATAATATGGGCCATAATATCACCTTTTGATCTATACTAAACAATATCTACTTTTTGTAACTTTTTGCCACAGAGGACACAGAGAACGTAGCAACATTCCCTCTGTGTACTCTGTGGCTGTCAGATATAGTTCTAAATTATACTTGCGGAGTAGTATAATTAAAACGAAAATATCTTCGCTAATACTCGGATTAACCCGGAGTATAATATTCTATATATACAACGAGAAAATACGATTTGAATGTTTTTAATAACTATATTAAATTCAAATGAATCTGTAATACTTATTCCTTTTGGCAGTCAAACTTGAAAGTTGTAAAATTTACAACGCATTACGCCTGTCAACGATCCTTTGTGCCTTTCCGGCAGTCCTTGGGACGGTTCCCTTCTCAACAAGTTCTACATTAGTCCTTATGTTCAACACTACCTTCAATTCATTCTCAACATGTTTTCGAACTGCTGCAAGGTCTTTCAGTTCACCGGTAAATGCCCTTTCCTCAAGTTCAACCCGGACTGTTATTTCATCCATCCTATGCTGATTCCTATCCAGCAATATCTGGAAATGCTCGGTAACCTCCGGAATATTTGCTATCACACCTTCGATCTGGGATGGGAACACATTAATTCCCCTCACTATAAGCATATCATCAGCCCTGCCAAGCACTCTTGATATCCTCTGGGTAGTTCTGCCACATGCACATTCGCTCTCAAGGAGGCGTGTAATGTCACCTGTGTGATACCTGATAAGCGGCAACGCTTCTTTTGTAAGGGATGTCAGAACAAGTTCGCCTTTCTCTCCTTCTGCGACCTGTTCACCATCAGAGTCCAGTACTTCAACAAGGAAATGATCGCTCCAGATGTGTAAACCATCCTGCTCCTTGCATTCAAAAGCAACACCTGGACCGAACATTTCAGAAAGTCCGTATGAATCATACGCCTTGATGTTAAGCGCACTTTCTAACTCCTTCCTTGTGTTCGATGACCATGGCTCTGCACCGAAACACCCTATATTTAACGAAAGTTTATCCAGAATATCCATCTGCTCTGCAGTCTCAGCAAGATAGAGCGCATACGAAGGTGTGCAGTGAAGAGCAGTCACGCCATAGTCGATCATCATCTCAAGTTGCTTGACCGTATTTCCGGTCCCGCTTGGAACAGTCATGGCACCCAACTTCTCGGCACCGTAATGAACTCCAAGACCACCTGTGAAAAGACCATAATTGACAGCATTTTGGAACACGTCATTAGACCTGACACCAACCATTGTGAGGTCGCGTGCTATCAGGTCAGACCATGTATCGATATCCTGTGCAGTGTACCCCACGACAGTCGGTTTCCCGCTTGTGCCGGATGAAGCATGGATGCGCACGATGTCTTTTTTAGGAACCGCGAACAACCCGACTGGATAATTATCACGGAGGTCTTGCTTTATTGTTGATGGGAGATGGCACACATCATCCAGAGAATTTATGTCGCCCGGAACAACACCTTGTTGCTTGAATTTTCCGGCATAAAAAGGAACATTTTCATAGACACTGGCGATGGTTTTTTTCAAGCGTCTAAGTTGCAACTTTTTTAATTCATCTTGATCCATTGTTTCGTATTTTGGTTGCCAGTATTCCATAAAATATTCTCCTTATTTCACATATCTTTTCTGAAGATGTGATTTGCTTCTTTGTTTAAATGTATTGCTCTTTAGCACAAAAGACAAAACACACATTCAAGATTGCAAATTCACAATATACACGTTAATGCCCACAAATCTTTTTTCTTTGACCATAAACTCAATATGTGTATACATATAGGTTACATGAGTGGTCATATATATTAGATATTATTAAGCCAGCGCTGCAATTGCAACTTTCAAATGTGCAATGCAGCAAAAGCGAGGTGGACATAATGTCAAGATCAGGAAAAATTACAACGTTAACATCTCTTTTTGCATTTGTGTTAACTTTTGTTTTTCTGGCAGTTGTCACTTCACCTATTGCATCTGCTGACTGGAATCAAAATATCATTGAGATTGATGCCACCTATGAAGTAGTATCACAAGATATGATCGTTCATGTTTCAAAAGAGTTCACTTTTTCAAACAATGACATTGATACACGTTTTTGGAGTGGATATTACTCAAATTTAAATTATAAACTTCCAAGCAGCATCGGGAATCTTCAAGTTTATGACAGCGATAAAGAGATGGAATTTTACAAAACTAATACAAAAGGTGACTATTACATATTTGAATTCAATAGAAATATTTGGTATGACAAAAGTTACACATTCATTGTTGAATATGACATTGTAATCAACAAAAACACTGCCGCGTTCTACATAATTGAAAACGGTGATAACACAAAAGTTACAGTATCCATACCCAATGAATATGAAGTTTCCATTGATAGAAACGACTACACAAAAACACAACAGCCGGATGTTACCACATATATTTTTAATAAAGGACTAAATTGGGACAGATCATGTTTCGTTGATGCAGTTCGTGTTACAGAGATGCAAGTCATTCGAGATACAATTCACCTTAAGGAAAGAGATGTAGAGATCAGCGTCGAATTTTGGGAGGGTGAAAATAAATGGGCAAATGAAATGCTGAGTACTGCAATTGAAAGCCTGCCTGTTTTGGAAGAAATATCGGGTCTATCATATCCAATGGAATATGATATCACGATAACGCAGGCTACATCAGCAGATACGCTGGGATATGGCGGAGTAAATAATGGCATGGATGGAATTATTATGCTCCATACTGAAAACTATGAGACACTGATCCATGAACTCGCACACTATTGGACAAGAGAATGTGATTTTGACGCGATCTGGATGGACGAGGGATATGCGAATCTTTATACATACCTGGTTTTGGAACAAAACCACCCGGATGATGCAGTTGCAAGAAAAGAACTGTACTTTGAACAATATGAGAATATGAAATCGGTTTATGATATTCCATTGTCTGATTGGAATGTGCCTGATGCACTCAATTCTGAAAATGCGAATCAGATTGAATATGGATACAAAAAATCCTTTGTAATTGCATATAATAAATATGAAAAAGAAGGATTGGGATCGGTTCAGGTATCCGATCTGAAACTTTTATAATTATGTCCCCCGGTTCTGCTGTTGTTGGGTGCCGTTGCAACATTTGGTTAATTTAGAATTGCATTCCTTCTCATAATTAAATACAAGGGCAATAGCAATCATTTTTTATAAGAACCTATATATATTTTCGTAATGAATTACCTACTGAGGTTTCATGCAAACATTAGTAATATGTATCGATAGGGATGATGATATTGGTGAGAAAGCAAAGGTCCTATCTCCGGTTATAGGAAGGGAGGATAATATCAATGCTGCAGTGAAACTTGCCAGTGCCGATCCCGAAGATTCCGATACGAACACGATATTTGGCGGTATCAAGGTACTTGATGATCTTTTATCAAGGGGTATTGATGCCGAAATTGTGACATTTGCTGGCGATAAGAATATCGGAGTTGTCTCTGATCAAAAGATTGCTCGTCAACTTGAAATTGTTCTTGAGAAGTTTGATGCAAAAAATGCCATATTCATATCCGATGGCGCAGAAGATGAGACGCTTATTCCTATTGTGCAGTCTCGAATAAAGATCGATTCCGTGAAGCGTATTGTGGTCATGCAAAGCCAAAATCTTGAGAGTACCTATTATATTTTGAAAAATGCATTCAATGACCCAAAGATCTCCCAGACGTTCTTTGTACCTCTGGGCCTCGCAGCGGTCATCTATGCCGTATTCTTGCTGGCAAACTATCCTGAAGGTGCGGTTATTGGGATATTGGCAGCAGTTGGGCTATATATGCTTTATAGGGGTTTTGGGCTTGATGATATATTTGCCATGTTAGGGGATAATATGAAAACATCTTTCTATGCTGGCAGAATGACATTTATTACTTATACGGCTGCGGTACTTGTTGGGATTATTGCAACTGTCCAGGGTGCTGTGACACTGTGGGCATATTACCTCAATGGTGGGATCTGGTTTTATGGGCTACTTACTTTAGTTACGGTTTTCATAAATGCGTCAATTTGGTTGTATGTTGCATCTGCACTTATTGCGATCTTTGGCAAGGTGTTGGATATTCGAATAAGCGGAAAGCCGATCATTCATTACACGTCTCCGGCATTTTTTGTAACATCTTTAGGATTGCTCTTTTGGGGTGCAAGCACCTATTTGTTATCTATAAGTTCAGTTGTGGGTGATATTGGTGTTCCTGATGTTGATATTCAGTATTTTGTGTATTCGGTTGTTATTGCTGTTATTGTAGCTCTTGTCGGTGTCAAAATATCAGTGATCAAAGATGCAAATGTAACGGTAGAACTTAGAGCAAAGGGAAACCACAAAAAACGAGAAAAAAAGTAAAAGGTTGATACTATTTCTGATATGACTTTTGACATAAAGGCTGTAATCTTTGGCGGTGTTGGTTTTTCAATTGCAAAAGACTACCATAGCCGAATGATCAGCACTCCATACGGCGATGTGACAGCATATATCACTCGAATGAATGGGTGTGGTGTCGCTATCATTCCCCGACATACGGGTGCTGAAGAACACACGCCTCCGCATATGATCAACTATCGCGCAAATGTGTGGGCTGTGCGGGAACTTGGGACAAAGCGCATAATCTCTACCAATTCGGTTGGCACGATGAAAGATCACCCGATCGGGAGTTTTGTGTTGCTTGATGATTTTGTGGACTTTACTAAGAACAGGACATCTACGTTCTTTGATTCCGAGACTGTGCATGTGGATATGGTTGAACCTTATTGCCCCCAGATCAAAAAATGCATGGCAGATTCTCTTGAAAGAAAGGGAATTGATTGTTCAGAGGGCATATACGTATGCACGGAAGGACCGCGATTTGAGACACGGGCTGAGATAAACATGATGAAGCAGTTTGGGGATGTTGTTGGCATGACGGGTGTGCCTGAAGTTATACTTGCAAAGGAACTGGAATTGTGTTATGCATCCATCTGTACGGTAACGAACTATGCATGCGGTTTGAGGGATGGTAAATTAAAACTTACCGTTGATGAGGTTGTGGATGTATTACGTGGTGCACAGGGTGCACTCATAGGGGTTATTGCGGATACAGTGTCTAATCTGCCAGATGATGGGGAGAGGGATTGTGCTTGTGGGGATGCGACTGTGGGTGCGCGTGTTTAAGTATTTTTTTGTTTTTGGTTGGTTGGAATTAAAACCAATGCAACAACCGCCGCAGGCGGCGGGTCCCATGATCGCTGACCTTTAAAAAAGCACATGATATGCAATAAGTCTGTTCTCTTGGCGATCTGCCTACTTGCTTGCTTGCTTGCTTGCTTGCTTGCTTGCATGTCTGTCTGTCTGTCTGCATGCATGCTTTTCGGGTGTATTAGGCACACAACTTCATAGGGGATGAGTTTATTTCGGAATGATTTTTTTCCCACTTTCATTGAAGTATCTGGATTTTAGAACTGTGCCACTGCGAAAAAAATCTTTATTAATGAACATGCATAATATGGCACAGAGATTGCCTCCACATCGGGTGGACAATTGAATTCATAATTATACATTAGTGTCACGTTAACTTTCAAATGTCTGGTTATGGGGGGTATGGATCATATGGTGTAATTTTCTCTATTCCAAAATTACGGATAGATCTCCACAAAATCCATAGCATCAGTCTCCGCCGCCGCTCGGCGCATTCCAATGCTATCAAACCTATAGCCCAAACATACAATTCTCAGAACAGCAAATACGCTGAAGTTTGAAAACCGTATTATATTTCATCTTTAGGGTACAGGAACGTGCCGCGCTGCGCGCGGTGGTCGCACCGTTTATTCACTCTAGCGATATTTTATTGTTGACTCAACATTAGTCATATTGAATGCGAACTCAAATTAATCATTTATGCTGGGATGTGTCGCCTGCGGTGTTTTCTTGAATCTGCATCGAGACCACTAAATAAGTGCAAAAGGTTAAAAAAATTGTGTGTGCACCATTTCGGTGCACATCCCGATCATGCGATATCTTTTGATGTATCGATCTGGACACCGTCGCCAACCTTGAACTTGATCATTTCTGAATTTGGCACCATTCCGCGTATCTTTGGAATTGCAAGCATACTTGTCATCGAATCTGCACTGCGTTCAAGTGCAACATCGAATATTACATCAGCAGTATTTAAAATATCATTCTCAACTTTTTCTGGATGGCTTTTTTTCAATCCGTAGAGGTAAGTGAGGCAATCCATTTCTTTAGTTGTCTCGTAGAGTATGTTGGTTAGCCGTTTTATCATACCAAGGTTAACATTGAGATTCATGTAAAAAGAGAAATTATCAATGATAATGTTGATATCTTCATTAATTGATTCGTTCATGATGTTCTTGAGATTGTATTCTGTGAACTCTATGATCTTTGCATCAACGTATTCATTTCCTATAGTATCGACCATCTCACCAAATTGTGTTAGGTAGTATTCACTGTATATATCAACAAAAGAAATATTGGAAACGTCAAAATTCAAATTTTCGATGTCTTTTTGGATAAATTTTGGTCTTCGACTTGTTGTAAAATAATATGTTTTTCGTGCTTGAGTGAATTGATATAGGAAAACCTCAGACATTGATCTGGAGTCAGCCGAAAAATAGACTAAAGACCTTTCAGGCAATCCACCGCCCAAGCTCCTATCAAGAACAAAAATACCGGTGGGTTTTAGTTTAGGTCCTTGCTGGGTAATAGATTGTACGCCAGACATTGCATCTTGTGCAGATATATTTAGTTCTGCCATCATTCATCCCTCAATATATAAATTGGTCTTTATATTTTATAAGTCTATGGTGTATCCAAAACCAAATAAGTGTAATTAATTAATAGATGTGGACATGTATATAAAGGGCATGTCGCAAAATCCTATAACTATCACTTATATACAGCCATTGACAATTGAAGCACACACATGACGCTCTGGACACTCATAAATGCTGAAAAATCAAAATATATTGTTTTACCTATCAGGGATAAGAAGAAGACTCCCCTCTTTGTAGGGGAACTCATCCTGAGAACCACATCGGCAGGCCCGCGTCCTCACAAGTTCAGGGTATTTCGTGATGGTAAGGATGAGTATCGTCCACCTGAAGAATTTGTTGATCTTTTGCGGCTTTCAGAACGCATCATGATCGTAAATGGGGGAGACAGCAGACGTACATCCGAGTTTATTGAGATGCTCAAAGGTTTCCAACTTGAGGCTGATATGGTCAGTGTGTGCAGGTTTTGTCTCATGAAGCGAATATTCAATTTTGTGAGCAAAAAGTCAATAAAATATCATGGGGAATTGATATGCGAAGAATGTGCAAAAGAGGAACTGATGCGTGCACTTCGAAATTCCCAGACCAATTATAGTGATGAAGCGGTTGCACACATGGAAGAGTTGATGATACGGTCAAAAGATCTTGGTCGTACCGTGGGAATGTTAAATCCGCAAAAACTCGATCCTGATTTTACCCGTTTTGACACGGTCAAAGCAAATCCCATTGAGGGTACAGCAAAGATCGCCGACCTTCCGATAAGAAAAAAATTCAAGTCCATCCTGTTGGAAAAGTCAGAACACCTGCTGCCTGTGCAGTCGTTATCGGTTGAAAAAGGGCTGTTGGATGGGAAACCACAGTTGGTGACTTCCGTGACCGCAACCGGTAAGACACTTATCGGTGAACTGGCAGGAATTGAGAATATCTTGCGTGGTAAGGGGAAGATGCTGTACCTCGTCCCTCTGGTGGCGCTGGCAAACCAAAAATACGACCAGTTTACAAAACGGTACAGTGGCATCGGATTGAAAACATCCATACGGGTCGGAAGTGCCCGTATCAAGACCACAAAAACGGAATCCACGAACAGGTCACTTGATTCTGATATCATTATCGGTACTTACGAAGGACTGGATTATATCCTGCGTACAAGCGATGCAGATCAACTTGGTCATGTCGGTACAGTCGTTATTGATGAGGTGCACATGCTCGAAGATGCTGAGCGAGGGCACAGGGTGGATGGTCTGATCGGACGCTTGAGGTATATCGCATCTGATGCCCAGTTCATCTATCTCTCTGCAACAGTGGCAAAGCCGGAATTGCTTGCCAAAGATCTTGGTGCTACCCTTGTTGAATATGAGTATCGGCCGGTTCCGATCGATCGGCATCTGATGTTCTGTCAGGAAAATGATAAGATACGGCTGATCGAAAAACTTGCAAGGGATGAATACAGTAAAACATCTTCAAAAGGGCATAAGGGGCAGACAATTGTCTTTACCAATTCCAGGCGCAACTGTCATCGCATATCAGAAGCAATTTCAATACCATCGGCACCATATCATGCCGGTCTTACACAACATGAACGAAAATCGGTTGAGAGAAGATTTGAATCCGGCAAATTGCCAGTTGTTGTGACAACTGCCGCACTTGCGGCTGGTGTTGATTTTCCATCATCGCAGGTTATATTCGAATCACTTGCCATGGGGATATCATGGTTATCGATGCAGGAGTTCCTGCAGATGCTGGGCCGTGCAGGGCGACCTGATTATCATGACCTTGGTGTGGCTGTATTACTGGCTGTGCCGAACAAGAAATATACATCTGACCAGGAAGGGTCTGAGGACGTGGTTGCTGTGAACCTGTTAAAAGGCAGGATGGTGCATACCGGGGTCAAGTATGGTGAAGATGAGCAGATGGAGGAGATACTGGCATCTGCTGCAGTTACGTCTTCGAAGAAGGACCTTGAGACGATCCATCGCACAATGCTTGGTGATTTTGCAATGGATGCGCTTTTTTCACGATTGAAGAAGTATAAGTTGATCGAGCAAAACGGTGATGAAATCTCGCTTACACGTTTTGGCAGCATTGCAGCAAGACATTTTTTGTCTGTATCAAAGGCGTTCTTGATACGAAGTGCAGTTCTGGCAGAAAATGATCCTCTGGATATTGTGACAAATCTTGAATTCTTTGATGCTGCATATTTCAAATATGCGCCGCAGATATCGGTTGCCTTGAACATCAATATGCCGGCAAGGGTATTTCAGGGTGCTTCGATAGATATTCTTTTTGAGGGTGAGAATATTTCCAAACTTGACTTGAAACTTCAGGATCAACTGTTCGATTTTGCGTCCGAGTTTTTGGCATGCTCATGCAGGGATTCGCCATATTGCGGCTGTCCTGAGCGCAAGTTCTCGGCAAAGGTCATCAAACTCAGGTCTGATGGGTACGACCCTGTCGGGATTGTGAGGAAACTGGAAGACCTGTATGGAATTACGGCATACGGCGGCGACCTGCTGGGTTATCTTGATGGTGTTATAAGAAATCTTGATGCGGTGGAGATGATCGCAAAGGCTTATTCGAAAAAGGATATTGCTAAGGCGGCTCACCGACTGAAAAAGGCAGTTGAGGGTTGAGGGTTGAGGGTTGAGGGTTGAGGGTTGAGGGTTGAGGGTTGAGGGTTGAGGGTTGATGGTGTGAGGTTATTCTGTGCGGATCGTGTTACCTTCATCAAAACATATTAAAGGGATGTGGTTGAACTATCAGTGAATCAGAAATCAAAACATCTTTACTATTAATTACAAGTTACAGATAAGTTACAGGGTACATTTACATGACTAAAAATGACGATAATGATAAGTTAAGAGAAACTAGAAAGGTTAAGATCGAGTTCTATAGGCCTGATGATTTCAAGCAGGTTTATTCAATAGGTGCGATAGGCGGACACAGTCCGTACGATTTCAGGATTGGATTTTACAATGATTCACCACGTGCATTTGGTGATCTATCTGATTCACATGTTATCGAGAGGCGGGTGGAGACTGAAGTTATACTGACACCTCTTGCTGCACTTGAACTTTCACGATGGTTAAATCAGCATATTCAGGATTATGAGAACATGTTTGGTCCGATCAGCAAGATGCAACCGGTTACTGAAAAGCCAAAGGATAAACCTTCAAAGGATAGTTCCGAGATACAGGGCTATATTTAAGTTTAAACTTAAACTTAAACTTAAACTTAAACTTAAACTTAAACTTAAACTTAAACTTAAATTGAAATCTAGACTTGGATAAATATAAAATAGCAAGGAATTTATAATTATTTGGTGCTAATACGTTTGAATACCAAACATAAGTTGGTGGTCGATAATCGCTAACCATAAATATGATATTGTGTATTTAAAACTCTCTAGTATCTAATTATTATCGTTTTATTAGTGTTTAACAATTTACAATATAATGTGAGGATATAATTTTGTTCCCGAATAAAAAAGTTCAAAAAGCGGTTGGTTCAAAGGTTCAAGTAGAGATGAAAGGAGACCATCATGTTCTTGAAGGTACACTTCAGAGTGCGGATGATTATCTTAATCTTCATCTGGTTGATGCTGTTGAGATCGTAGATGGTGAGAGGCTTCGCTCTCTTGGGTCTGTGGTTTTGCGCGGCAACAATATTATACTTATAGTTCCTCTAGAAAATTGATATCTTTGTTGCTGTGGAAATATTATCATGGAATTGGATGAATTAACGTTAAACACGATTCGCAAGCATAAAGGCGGTGTATTTCAGAGTGAACTCTGGAAGGAGATGGATATCGATAGCCGTAAATGTTCCCGAATCGTTACAAAACTGATAACGGATAATCTTGTTATACGCGAGTCTGCAGTTTCAAATGGTGCAAGAACGTATTTGTTAAAGTCAGTAGAGGATACCAAGGCGTCATACGATGATCTTTTGGCGGGGGATGTATTATTCTCTCCATGTGCGGGGTGCAGGGATGCGTGCCAGCCTGAATTATGCGATAAACTTGGTGACTGGATCTTGCATTTAGTTAATCTTGAGGCTCAATCCGAATATCATGCGAAAGCTTAATAACGATGTGTGACTTATTGGGCTCGCTTCACTGCGATATTCACTGTGCTCCGGTAGTGTAGCCCGGCCAATCATACTGGCCTTTCAAGCCAGCGACTCGGGTTCGAATCCCGGCCGGAGCATTTGAAACTTTTTTATAATCCCGCAGTTTGAATGCGCTTTTTTATAAATTACTTGTTTTAGTATATATTTTCTAAATATATAGTTCGAATATCCTTCTCATACTTTCATCAATTTGATGTTAACTGTGTCGTATTTGTATAGATGTAGTTGGATGGTTGCGTAAATGTGATTGTCCTATCTGAAACTAAAAACAATGCAACCGCCGTCAGGCGGCACGTCCCATATATACTAAATAGAATTATCTAAATCTTTATCAAAATGTGTACAAGAAAATGCTCACTTCGTTCGCATTGACTTGGACTATATATTAATAAAATATATACTACAAGAAAATCTTCGCTGATGCTCGGATTTATTCGAACTATATGTTTATAAAACATATACTATTAAAAATTGTGGAATGCGCTGAAAGCGATTGAAAATTCATGAAGATTTTATTGGTTTACCAGTTGAGGCACCAGTTGAATTAACAGACACTGAGTCAAGAATAATTAGGTTACTTGAGAAAAATGAACTTTCTATTTCAGAAATATCTGTTTGTTTAAATCAAAAGCCAAAATCCGGAATCTTAAAAAAATCCCTTAAGATACTATTGAATCATGGTATAATTTGTTTAACAATTCCAGATAAGCCTAACAGCCCAAAACAAAAATACAGGATTACTGAAAAGGGGTTGAATCTGCTTAAATTTAAAAATTAAATATTTGTCGAAAAAAACTATCTGTGCCTTTGCCAATGACTTCGAGAATCTCGGCGGTGGATCTTTCAACCTCAAACCTGGCCAGTGGACAGATATCACTTTTCCTTATTAAGATTTCACCCCTAAATACGAGATCAGGTCATGACAATATTATGTGGTTTGTATTTGGAAATCGAAAAAGTGATAAGGAGAATCACTCAATAGTGGGTTAGCTCCTTCCCCCCGCCATACCGATGCTATCGGTACTTACTCCCCACTAAACAGCACGGACAGGTACTGTCCTTGCTATACCGTTCTGAGTGCACAAAGTAGGGGTTTTCGAGAATATGATTTTAGATCATGAAAGTAGATACACTTATAGGACTTAAATCATATGGATAAGTGTAAGGCATGTGGATTTGATGTAAATGTTGAAGGTAAAGAACTATGTTTTTATTGTTACGCTAAACGTAATATTGGTTCAGCAAAATTCGTTTTATTTAACGTAATGATCGAAGAAGGGGGTAATAAATTCGTAACGGTGCAAGAAGCTCTAACATTGAATAATCTGTATCGAGATAAAATAGGAAAACCGCATACGACGTATAAAGCTGTATATAAAATATTATATAGATATTCACAACATTACGATAATGCAAAGAAAAGGGGTAATAATTTTTGTATTTGTTTATCTGGTATAAAGTTGTGTTGTAGCGTTGCGAATTAATGAGTTGAAAATAAAAACGACACTACCACACGCGCATAGCGCGGCGCCGTTCTTCACCACTGCCCTGAATACACATCGAAGTTTCAATCACTGTCAACATTTCTGT
>JAUSPM010000228.1 GCA_030655675.1 Methanosarcinaceae archaeon
TCTTGCACACTGTTTGCTAACGATTTCGATTATTCAATTTAATATGTATGGAACGTGCCGCCTGACGGCGGTTGCATTATTTTTAGTTTCAGATAGAATAATCACATTTACGCAGCCATCATACTACATCTATACAAATACTAATTTTTTATTCACCGCAGAGGGCGCTGAGATCGCAGAGTGTTATATTTTTCTCTGCGCTCTCCGCGTGCTCTGCGGTTTTAAAATATTAATTCTCAAGATATATCGCAGGTCTCATCGGAACCGCAAATCTCGCTTTGTTCTGCGGGTCGTATTCCGGTGCATCTGCACTGTAAACTTTGACCGTACATCCTATCTCAGTTTCAAGGAAAGAAATCGATTCCTCAAGTATTGCTTTCTCATTATAATCCGAGTCAATATAAGAATCTAAAGTTATAGTAGCCATTTTTGCAATGTCAGGTATAACCTTCTGCACAAAGATTGGAACGTCCTTTCCATATTGTTTCATGGCAGGATCTAACATAAGCGTCTTAATCAATGTCCCAACATTTAAGCTACCATCTTTATGCATCTTAATTGCAAGTTTGAACGCATCAGTTTTCCACGCGGGTGGTGCATACAATACCACTTCTTTAGGTGAAATCTTTGTAACTTTCACAATCTCCTCAATATCGGAAAGCGTATTGCGGACCAACCCCTCTGCAAGTTCCACACCAAAATCCACACGATTCTCATCAAAAGTTGGATAAGAAGCAAATGAGACTAAATCACCTTCATCGTGCCCCATCGCCTCCCATATCTCTTCACATAAATGCGGAGTGAATGGGGAAAGCAGACGCACCCATGTATCCAGCACATCATAGAGCAGTGCACTACCACCACGGCGCTGATACCATTTCAGGTCATTGAACAGTAAGAAAAATGAATTTTGAAGCGCATTTCGTGTTAGGATTGTGTCAAGAGCCTCTCTTGTATCTTTTATCCTATGCTGGAGTTTACTCAGTAACCAGCGGTCTATTAATTTCAGTTCACCATCCATGCCGGAAGTTGATCCTGAATCAACAACATCCCTTGCAAACGAATAGAACCTATCTACCTGCTTTCTTGCAGTATCGATACCGCTGTTCTTCCAGTCTGCATCCTGGGTTTGTTCAGCACTTGAAAGAATGTACATCCTTGAAATATCTGCACCATAATCCATAATAGCATCACTAAGTGTCAAAAGAGGACCCTTGGACTTGCTCATCTTTTGTCCTTCAAGTGACACAAAACCATTAATTGCGATGGCTTTTGGCCATTTATCCTCATCAAATATCGCAACATGATGGAACAGGAAGAACAACAGATGATTTGGAATCAGATCCTTACCCGATGACCGCAGGTCAACAGGGTACCAATACTCAAATTCATGTTTCATCTGGTCAAGAGTAACGACATCAACACCGCTCGCACTTGATGCGCTTTCAACACTGCCCTTTCCAAGCAACACATAATCAAACAGTTGTGGAGTCAATTGCTCTGGCGTGATGCCTTTTGCAATAAACTTCGCAATAGTATAATATGACATATAGATGGTCGAATCGCCCAAAGACTCGATCAGCCACTCATTATCAAACGGCAATTTCGTACCGAGTCCTTTCTTTCTGGCACATGCCTTGTCTTTAAGCCAGTCCACCTTGTTATTGAACTCGACCCGAAGATCGCTAGGCAAAATATCCATATTCTCAATACAGCGATAAACCTTATCCTTCCACTCAAGATCGGAATAATTCAAAAACCACTGCCCTTTTACCATATTGACAACACATTTAGTACCGCAGCGACACACAACAGGTTCGCTGAACTCATAGAATATCTCGCCAATCCCCTGCTCGATAAGATCATGTGTAAGTACATCCTTGATCTTGGATACAGCCACACCCGCATACTTGCCGGTATTATCCTTCAACACACCGCCATGGAACTCACGACGATACACCATCTTAGTTGCTTCCTCAGCGCGTGGATCGTCCTGATCCTTGACCTCGAATTGTTCGACAGCCTCAACTGCCGGAAATTCCCCAAACTCCTTTGCTTTTATCAGTGAGATGAACTCGATCTTGCGCAAATCTTCAGTAATCCCAAACCCGCTCAAATCCTTATCATAAAGGTCACGCAGTGCCAGATAATCAAAAGGCGCATGTGCAGGCACACTCATCACAATTCCGCTTCCGTTCTCGGATTTCACGAAAGATGCTGGCAGTGTGATAACTTCCATGCCTGTCAACGGATTTTTGACCTTGACACCTATTAGTGACTTTGAAGGCACTGTTTCAACAAACGTAACTGTCCTGTCTGTAAATGTAAGTTTATTGTATGCGTCCTTGCTGACGATCCACAATTCCTCATTTCCATCAAGTTCAACCTTGATTTTAACATGTTCAATATTAGGATTAACCCACAGGTTAGTAACACCAAAAACAGTCTCGGGTCGAAGTGTTGCACAGGGCAGGATAACATCATCGAACTTGAACTTGATAAATGTATAATCAATAATATTCGCACCCTCTCCATGCAGAATATCATGATCCTCTACAGGATTATCATCATTCGGACACCATTTGACAGGATGTGAACCCTTACTGATCAATCCTTTTTCATGTAGAAGATTGAACTGCCATTCAATGAATTTCTTGTAGGGAGCATCGGTTGTGGTGAACTTTCGCCTCCAATCAATAGAATAACCGATCGAACGCATCGCTTTTTCGGCTTCAACCTTAAAATAGTCCACAATCTTTTCCGGAGTAATAAGTGTGTTCAATACATCCACAGGAATGCCATGGAATTTAGAATACACTTCCATTGTCTGGGGTTCCTTATTCTGGATCAGTTCAGCAAGACCGACAATTGGTGTTCCTGTGACATGGAATGCCATAGGGAAGAGTACATTATAGCCCTGCATACGTTTATATCGTGCTACAACATCCCCGATCGTGAAAGTTCTTGTGTGTCCTGCATGAAGATTTCCATTCAGGTATGGATATGGAATAGTGACAAAGAATTTTTCCCTCTCATCAATTTCAGGTTCAAATACCTTTTCTCCACTCCACAATTCCTGCCATTTCTTCTCCACATCGTGTGGTTCGTAATCCTGCTGCATTGTTCCACCTATTATGAATTATCTACGCTATTATCGGTATAATTATCGATACTATTTTCTGTCAGAAAACACGGCATCCCTGATTGCTTCTATCGTCGCATCCACAACGATCAGTTCGGCACAATTAGCGATAGCCGTTTCGGGATCCTTTAACAGATGACCAGTAGTGATACACACAATTGTTTCATCCCGTCCAATTACACCTGCATTGACCAGTTTCCGAAGTCCTGCAACAGATGTTGCACTTGCAGGTTCAACACCGATTCCCTCAAGTTGTGCAAGATCTTTCTGCGCCTGGAGAAGTTCCTCATCAGTCACAGTTTCTGCCGTACCGTTAGATTCACGGATTGCGATCAATGCCTTGATTGCATTAACAGGATCCCCGATACGGATTGCTGTCGCAACCGTTTCAGGATTTTTGACAGGTGTTATCTTGTCCGCTCCACTCTTGATCGCATTCACGATCGGAGATGCACCTTCGGTCTGGATACCTATCATTTTCGGAACTCTGTCAGTAACACCAAGTTTCATGAATTCCTTGAAACCTTTGTATATCGCAGTAACATTTCCAGCATTTCCAACAGGCAATACAACCCTATCAGGAACCCTGATACCAAGTTGGTCTACTATCTCAAAACCAATGGTCTTCTGTCCTTCAAGCCTGTAAGGATTTACGGAATTTAGTAAATAGAATTTCTCTTCATCACACAGTTTACGCACAAGTACAAGCGCATCATCGAAATTGCCACGGATGCTCAACACCTTTGCACCGTGCATCAATGCCTGTGCAACCTTGCCTAGTGCCACTTTCCCCTCAGGCAGCAAAACGACTGCTGGAATGCCTGCCTTTGCACCATATATTGCCAGCGATGCAGACGTGTTTCCCGTAGATGCGCACGCAACTGTTTTCATACCAAGTTCAAGAGCCTTGGATACACCAACAGTCATCCCCCTGTCCTTGAAAGAACCTGTAGGGTTCATACCCTCATGCTTGACATAAAGCTCTTTGATACCGATACTCTCTGCAAGCCTATCGCATTTATAGAGCGGAGTTCCACCCTCCCTTATCGATACTGGTTCCCCCTCAATTGGAAGAAGTTTTTTGTATTTCCAGACAGATGGAGGGACGTTCTTGATCTCGTCCATGTCGAATTCAATTGAATCATAATCATAGATCACGTCAAGCAGCCCACTGCATTCACATGTATAGATTACATCCGTTTTTGAATATTTCTTGCCGCATTCGATGCATTTTAAGTGGTACATTAAAAATCTCCCGATTTATTGCAATTTGAAACTTTGAAATGTGTGATGATTTTATGTAATAAATAACACTATAGATAAACTTCTCGGACTTAAAGACTGCTCTTTATATTGATATAATTAATTGCAACAAGAAAATTCTCCCTTCGGTCGAATTAACTCGCACTATATGTTTATAAAACATATACTACAAGAAAATCTTCGATGGCGCTCAGATTAACTTGGAGTACATAATCCGTATTTGTATAGATGTAGTTGAATGGCTGCGTAAATATGATTGTTCTACCTTAAACTAAAAACAATGCAACCGCCGTCAGGCGGCACGTTCCACCTATAATAAATTGAATTATCTAAATATTTAACAAAAAGTGTACAAGAAAATGCTCACTTCGTTCGCATTAACTTGCACTATATATTAATAAAATAGTATTTGTTTATCTGATGAAATGTCGGTGCACATTTCAAATA
>JAUSPM010000229.1 GCA_030655675.1 Methanosarcinaceae archaeon
TCTTGCACACTGTTTGCTAACGATTTCGATTATTCAATTTAATATGTATGGAACGTGCCGCCTGACGGCGGTTGCATTATTTTTAGTTTCAGATAGAATAATCACATTTACGCAGCCATCATACTACATCTATACAAATACACTTATTTTAATCTGATATGATTCGACACGCTTAAATTTGAACAAATATATTTTAAATATAATGAATTCAAAATCTATATTCGATTCAAAACATCTGTTCCCAATTGCATTTTTTAGTTCTATTTTTGGAGCAACAGTATATGGAGTTGCAGTAATAGTCTATGGCAATTTTAATCCGATTCTATCAACACTGGCTGGTTTTGCAGGTTGCCTGGGACTTGCAGTACTGGAAATACTGAGTATGAAAAAGGGTGTATCATCAAGGGACAGTGCCCCGTTGTCTACAATACTATTTTATGGGCTCTTTGGGCTTTTTGCGCTATATGTTGGGTTTGTTATTTTGTATATATACTTGAATGTTGGGATAGGGGAAAGCGTGAGTCCTATCGAGGTTTTATCATTTAATATGTTTGTAAGTGGTAAGATTGGAATGATCGATGTCCTGCTGGCATTTGTTGGTGCAACTTTAGCGTATTTTATTCCATTTGCCTTTTCTTTCAAGAACATGGATAAGTAGATTAATAATGAAGTAATCACTATTCAACCGTTATCAATGCCATTTTATCAATGCCATTTTATCATTATAATTATTGTTAATAATCACAATCAATAGGTGAATATATGTCATTAGCGAAACTCAGAACACATTATACAAAACAGATCGACCTCGATACGATAGGTGAGGATAAAGTCACACTCGCAGGGTGGGTCCATGAAGTGCGAGACCTTGGTGGGATATGCTTTGTGGTCTTGCGAGACCGTGAAGGTCGTGCACAGGTAACACTTGTTAAAAAGAAGATCGACCCCGAACTGTTCAATAGTGCAAGAAAACTTGTACGCGAATCAATCGTTTCGATAACAGGCTCTGTAAAAGGATCAGATCAGGCACCAAATGGTTATGAGATCATTCCTGATACGATCGATGTACTAAATGTGGCAGATTCGCCACTTCCAATGGACACGACCGGAAAGGTGGATGCAGAACTGGACACACGTCTTGATTCAAGGTTCATCGACCTTCGCCGTCCTGGTACACAGGCAGTCTTTAAGATAAGGCATGAAGTGCAAAAAGCGGTACGTGATTTCCTCACAAAAGAGGGTTTTATCGAAACTTCCACTCCAAAAGTGGTTGCAACAGCAACAGAGGGCGGAACATCACTTTTCCCAATTACATACTTTGACAGGGAAGCATTCCTAAACCAAAGTCCTCAACTTTTCAAACAGATATTGATGTCAGGCGGACTTGACAAGGTGTTTGAGATCGGACCTATTTTCAGGGCTGAGGAGCATGACACACGTCGTCATCTTAATGAAGCGACCTCGATCGATATCGAAGCAAGTTTCATGGATCACTTTGATGTAATGGAAATCCTCGAGAACATGATTGCATTTGTGTATTCACATATCAAAGAAAACGCAGCACACTTACTTTTGGATCTGGAAGTTGAACTGAGTGTTCCGAAAACTCCATTCTTACGACTGACATATCAGGAAGCCATCGATATAGTGAATGCTGACTCTAACAGCGAGGAAGAATTGGCATGGGGCGATGACCTTGGAACTGCATCTGAACACCTTATTGGTGAGCATGTTTTCAATGAGACCGGTGAATCACATTACTTCATTATCGACTGGCCGAGTGAGGTCAAGCCATTCTATGCAATGTCATACGAGGATAGACCTGAGATCAGCAAGTCATTCGACATGATGCACCGGACAATGGAACTTTCATCAGGTGCACAGCGAGTCCATGAGCATGATGCATTGAAGAGCCGGATCGAATCCAAGGGACTGGACTCGGATGGTTTTGATTTCTACCTGAGGGCTTTCAAATATGGTATGCCACCACATTCAGGATGGGGTGTCGGATGCGAGCGTCTTGTTATGACCATGCTTGGAACTGATAACATACGCGATGTTGTATTGTTCCCAAGGGACAGACGTCGATTATCTCCATGATGCATATAGTGGTATAATACTAAAATCCAGTTATTTTAACAAATATATCAGATGTAAATGCGATTGCAAATCCGTGTTAATCCGTGAAATCTGTGTCTTTTTATTTTTCCAGACACGGATTTACATAGATTAACACAGATTTTAACTAAAATCGGTGTCTAAAAAATTAACTGGAAAATGGGCACATGTCACATATAGCATGAACATTATAATCATTGGTGAATAAAAATGAAAGATAGAAATCCTACAGCATCAAGTATTGAAAAACAAAAGGCAGGGGAAGCAGCAGCAGAACTTGTCAAGGACGGAATGATCGTTGGACTTGGCACAGGTTCAACTACTGCATACACGATAGCAGAAATCGGCAGGCGTGTTGATGCAGGTCTTGATATACTTGCGGTTGTGACCTCATACCAGTCCGAGGGGCTTGCAATTGAGGCTGGTATTCCGCTTACTTCACTTGCAGAGCACTCGGTGCTTGATATTGCGATCGATGGTGCAGATCAGGTGGATGCACATTTCAATGTGATAAAGGGCGGCGGCGCGGCGCATACCCGTGAAAAAGTAGTAGCGCGGTCTGCAAAGCGCTTTGTTATTGTTGCAGATGAATCCAAAACCAGTGAGCAGTTGAATCACTTTGTTCCTATCGAAGTATTGCCTTATGCCAAGAATCTGGTCATACGTGAAATGAAAGAACTTGGCGGCGAACCGAAGATGCGTCTTGGTGTTCGTAAGGATGGACCTGTGATATCCGATAACGGCAATTTTATAATCGATGTGGAGTTTGGTATCATTGAAAACCCTGCAAAATTTTCACTTGAACTATCGGCATGTACGGGCGTAGTTGAGCATGGTATATTTACAGATGTGGACGATGTCTACATCGGGCGAAAAGATGGAACGGTGACTATCACATCGTCACGATAGGACTGTGTGTTAATCGTTTATCGTAATCTATGGTGGAATTGTAAAATTAGGTGCTAATGTTACGTTATCATTCAAATGTTGGGTTATGACTAGCATGGAATAGAATAGATTGTATAATTTTCTAAAATCTAACATAGCCGATATGTGTCTACAAAAACCGTAGCAACCGTAAACCGCCGTAGGCGGCACGGTCCACTTCCACCAAACTCGTAGACCAAATATACAGTTCAAACATTTGGATCTCCACAATATTGAGTGGGTAGATATTCGACAGGTCGAAGAGGATTTACCGGATTTACAGGATGGGGCAGCTCACTCATATCCTGTCAATCCTGTCCATTAATTCAGGCAATGTGATTTCCATGTTTGAAAACATATCCTGAATAGTGATGTTACCCACACAATGTTAAAAGAGAACCAAATATTTGTATAGCGGTTTTTGATGACGGGTCAATTCGCCATCGATGGCGCATACTGCCATTGCGAAGAAACACTTTTCGAACGATTTAGCTCATTCAAATTGGTATGGATGGAACGTGCCGCCTGCGGGCGGTAGCATTGTTTTTGGTTTCAGATGATCATTCCATTTGCGCAGTTATTTTTAATATATTTATACAAATACCAATTCTAATATATGCAAATATGACGCCGCTTGAAAACGGAATTGCATTTCATGTTTTATTTTAGTAATGCAGGAACGTGTCACGCTCTCGCGTGTGTGGTTGCGATGTTTTTAGTATCTGTCTTGCCCCTTTCCATTTTGGTTAAAAGCAATATCCCTTAAAACAATTGCAATATGATCAGGAGATCGTGGAATCTGCCAGGGGGCAGGCGCACATCTCCATCAATGCTTCTTCTCCTGTATGTGATCCGCGTGCGATGAGTATATCTCCGATCTGGACTACGGTTTTTGAACTTGGACTGTAAACCCAACGATCAACACGTTTTACTGCCATTACATGGACTCCGGTCTCAGTTTCAAGATTAAGTTCGCTAAATGATTTTCCAACGATCGGTGAACAGGCATCGACTTGAATTTTTGTTATTACCTCATCGGAACCTCTGACAGCAAGTGTGATTATGGGATGCAGGTCAATGTCTCGAAGCACTGTATCTGCAATAGTATAGGCGGCATCTGAAATTGATTCTGATGCGTTTGCAAGATGCAGGAGTCCACGCAGTTGATCGACATCAGGAACATGTTTTGCAGTTTCTAAAACCCAGTGTTGAAGTTCGTATTTCATCGAATCCATTTCGGATTCGAGTGCTCTTACCTCGTGTGCAATATCTTCATTATCAAAAAGAAGAGCAGAATATGCAAGACCTACTGATAGTTCAGCCATGTTCTTCATATCCACTATAATATCTACAGCCTTTTCAAGATCTTTTAAGCCCTTTTCAAGATGTATCTCTTTTGGCTCGTATTTCTTGTTGGTCGCAAGTTCAACAAAGATCGGCACACCATCATCATGGCCGCGTGCAAATAGTACATCATCCGTTCGGATGCGCGTTTCATGTTTTGGGCCATATACCCAGTCATCATGTCGTCTTATTGCGATAATCCACATACCGGGATCGCTATCAAGTTCAAGGTCACCAAGCGTACATCCTACCATACTGGAATCTTCACTTACAGTTGCACGTACAATGGTCTCCTCTGCATCTCTTAATGCAATTTTGAGTTCAAGTGGAATGCCCATATCCTTCAGAACGATCTTTGCAATGTCTCCGGCTGCATTTGCGATATTTTCAGAAGAGGCTGCAACTTGCAAAACACCGGACATTTCCTCGGCATCATCGATACGCCGCGCGCTCAGCATTGCGGCAATCTTTATGTGATAATCAATAGTATCCATCTTTTCTTCAAGGCGGATAACTTCTTCTGCAATATCATCAGCATCGTATATCATTGCAGAATAGGCAAGATCTACCATCAGTTCAGATGTATCTTTCATTTCGATGAGAAGATCTTTTAGATTTCGCGGACTGTACTTTATTTCCTTTGGGCTCATGATGTTTTTACCAACTTGGGTTAGATTACATTTATTATATTTCGTAATGATATATAACGATTAATTCATACTATAATTATTTTATGCGGTAATTCAGATAATTCCTAATAAATAAAGTGCTGTGAATATTCCTAAAACACCCACAAGGTCTCCAATCGTTGCGATAAGCGGTATTACTGTGTCATCGGGATCCAGCCCATATCTGTGGGATACGACTGCGATTATGATCGTGGCTGAAAATACAATTAACAATTCCAGTGAAGTTGTTATGAGGCTGATCTGAAGAAGTGTGATAAATCCCATTCCTAAGTTCATCCATACACTTACCAGCCACACAATCACACTGAGTGCTATCGATGCTGTCATCCCTACAATTATTGCTGCAATGACACTGTTGCGGATAACAGGATTTTTGTGAATATGGCTTCCAAGACCCATGTGGAATGCAGATGACAGACGTGCACCCAGCATGCTTCCTGTGTCCCCACCAATTTTGATGAGTGCAGGGATCATTATAAGGAGCACCGGCATTGATATTAAACTATCAACTCTTGAGTTTAATATTTGACCTGCTGCAATGCCTATCACACATGTGATGAGCAACACAGGTAAACCCCTGCCAACGATTCCCTTTACAGTATAATATGTCATAAGGCAAGCACCACCCTTGCAGCGACAAATAGCATGAACATTGAAACTATGTCCCCAATCGTTGCGATTGACGGAGTTACTACATTATCCGGGTCGAATCCGAATCTGAACATTCCAAGTGCGAGCAGTACTGCAACTACGGAAAGTATGATCCCTGATGTCACACCTGCAATGACTGCGATGAGGATGAGCGTGAGGGCACCTGCACTTTCAAGTCCCAATGCAAGGGTCACATAGTGTCCTAAGATTCCAAGTACAATGGATAATATGAAACCGAGTGAAAGCGAACCCCCTACGTTGTTGATGAGTTCGGGATTTGTATCGATACGAGTGATAAGACCCATGTGAATCGCACTCCCAAGACGTGATCCGAGCGTGCACGATACATTTCCGCGCATCCCAAGCACAGCAGGTGCGATTACGATCAGACCCGGAATAAGTTGGAGTTCATTTGTCATGCCTGAAAATATCAACCCTGCGACCACACCACCAATGATTGCTATGATTTCAAATGGCAGCGCTTCACGTACGATGGAACTAACACTGGCATACTCGCCAAGGTAGTCCTCAATTTCAATATCATCGTCATCATGGTGCGCACGGGGTGGCATGTAAGATAGTACTGGCATTATTATTATTAAAACAATTCCATTTTTTGTTAACTATTATTTTTATGCTAAACAATATCTTCTTTTTGTGATTTTTTGCCACAGAGGGCACAGAGAACGTAGCAACATCCATCTGTGCACCCTGTGCACTCTATGGCTGTCAGATATAGTTCTAAATTATACTTGCGGAGTAGTGTAGTATAGATTTGGAATGTATGGTAAAAAATCAACCGCAGAGTACGCAGAGGGCGCAGAGAGTTGTATTTTTTCTATGCGGTCTCAGCGTCCTCTGCGGTTTGAAAATTTTCATTGATCTTTAGTGTTTTAGGATCTAACCCACTCAGTGTTTGGGGATCTTATTAATTGAAATAACTTGATTTGAACAGCGGGCACTATATTATAAGGGTTAATTCAGAATTAATTTAAAAAAGATATTTTGGTGGGCCCGATGAGATTCGAACTCATGATCCCCGCCGTGTAAAGGCGATGTCATAACCGGCTAGACCACGGGCCCACAATTGAATTGCGATAAGCGCATCCCCATAATGTACTAAGATGTATATATCCTTTTTTGGTGGAGGTTTTGACAGTGCGCACTTTAAATTGTTCTTTGATCCAATCAGATAATACTATATACAAAAAAATTTCTATATAAAATGGGAGATGTGGGAGAAATGGATATAATAGTATTCTTGAAAAAATTTATTTTGTATTTGACTATACTATATGTATTGTGGATACCCATAGTTGCAAAATATGTTTCGGTTTCTGTTGTTTCAATGGATCTAACTAATTTTGTATTGTTCTATTTACCTGTGAACATGATACCGTTTGTTGCTCTTGTATTTGCTACACCGATTGAAAAATCAAGGATGGCAAAAATAATTATATCCGGTTTGCTATTAACAATTATTTTAATTTTTTCAATCTATAGATTACAGATGATATTTTTAACATTCCAGACTGAGTTATTTTATATATATGCAATCGGAAGAATTGCGTTTCCATTTTTACTCTGGATCGCATTTACTCACAAAACGGTCTTTACTTTGAAGGATCAATGATGGTATTAATTATTCGAATATTAAGTATTGACGCCTCATGCAATCGAATTTTAGTTCCCTATTTTAGTTTCGTATCTGGGTTTCTTATCAGTATATAATACCTTAATTCATATTCTTTGTTTAGTGGTTGTCATTCGGGGGGTTTATTTCCGGGGCAATCTCAATTATTATGGGCGGTGACTTTTAGGCAAAACTGGCAGAGATGCCATCATGTCGAAAAATCGTAGCCTAGCAAAATATTGAATTGGTAGGAGGAAAATCAGATGCGATTTAAGATAAGTGTTCTGTTGATTGTAGCCATGTTATGCGTAGCATTAACAGGAATGGCTTCAGCAGCGGACGTTAAATGTGCATGGGAACCATGCGGAGAAAAAGTAGAACAGGCTGAAATAGATGCTGTATATGCATTAACTCCAGCGAATATGCAAATAATGTATACGGATGTTAATAGTAATAGCAGATTCGACAAGGATGATGTCTTGTTCATAGACGGTATAATTGATGATCTTGGTAGATTTGAAGTTGAAGTCGGAGATGTCAGGCTGACTGACAGTTGCGGCACCTATCAACCAAACACAAAGGTTGTACATGGGGACAAGGAAATCGGTCAGACACTAAAGCAACTGCCCAGAGGTCAAACTGTAGTTGGATTTGTTGATGTAAACAACGACGGTGTTTACGATCTTTCAGATCCGCTCTATGTTGAAACTGATTCAAGCGGTACTGTGACAGTGAACGATGTAAGATTGACAGTAAGAGATAATTACCCTGCTTACAGTAGAGTAAAGATCGGCGACTCGGACATTACTGATGTACTTCTTGATCCGGTAACATTCACAGCTCCACTTTTAACACCAATTACTGTTATGCTTGGATTCATCGACTCGGACTGTTCCGCGACATGGACATGTGTTGACAAGCTGTATTTGCAACAAATGGCTGGAATAGAAACGGCTAATGGTAATGTTGCTGATATGTTTGTAACGATCGGCGACTTCAGGTTGTACATTCCACAAGTTGCAATTGATGAAGAGGGATGGCCATCATGCGGTACAAAGGTTAAGCAAGCTGACATAGACGCTGTATATGTATTAACTCCATCTGTGACCATGCAGATCATGTACACAGATGTAAACAGTAATGGCAGATTCGATCAGGATGATGTCTTATTCATAGACGGTCTAATGGATCCTTTAGATCAAGGATTTGAAGTTGAAGTCGGAGATGTCAGGTTGACTGACAGTTGCGGCACCTATGATCCAAACACAAAGGTTGTACATGGTGACAAGGAAGTCGGCCAGACATTGAAGCAACTGCCAGGTGGTCAAACTGTAGTTGGATTTGTTGATGTAAACAACGACGGTGTTTACGATCTTTCAGATCCGCTCTATGTTGAAACTGATTCAAGCGGTACTGTGACAGTGAA
>JAUSPM010000232.1 GCA_030655675.1 Methanosarcinaceae archaeon
GCCTGCGTGCATATACTTAGTGATATCAGTTACATGCGAAGATGTTAGCATATCACCTGACTCTGCATATACGATGTTGCCATCAACATATGCTCTTGGATTTACAGGAGTGTCAAGGAATCCGGTCTGATTCACATACCCCATCACAAGGAATCTGTAATCGTTTATAGATGTGCCCAGTTTAGTAATCCGTATTTCATGATCAATACCTGATGAAACTCTTGAAGTTATATCATCTGACCAACTATGTGTTGATGGTGTATCAGGAACAACATAATGTCCGTCCCCCACATCAATACCATCTATTGAATTATTGAACACTGCTTCCTGAGTACCTATTGCAATTGGTATAACTGGGAAAGCCGTAACCGTCATATTAAAATCATTTATAATAACGCTCTTGTATGGAGGTATTATCACATTAAAGGTTCCGTTGACAAAATTGAACTGTGTTGTACCAATCTGTGCCATTGCTATAAGTGGTGGAGATACATCAAACTCAATGGTTTTTTCAGTAATTCCGGTTAAATTAATAGTAGAACTTAGAACGTCAATATCCGAAGGAATGTCAATTGAAAAAGTATGATTTGTAGTCATTAACACCTGACCCGACATCTCTGTAAGATCGGAATCTACAAGCACAAAAAATGGTTCTTCAAGTATCATTACAGTATCGTCATCGGTGTCAGTAAGACCAAGACCATCAGTAATTGTTGCATTTACGTTATAGGTCCCCGGTTCAAATCCGGGAATTGCAACATTATAATACCCGGTTGCATTAGCTACAGCAGAAGTGTTTGTTGAACCCACTGTAATGTTCACAACTTCTCCTGATGCTACTGTATTATCACTATAAAATGCCCGACCGTCTATAGTAATATTACAACATCGGAGATATGGTCCATTACCCTGCACATACATGATTAGCTTCTTCTCAGCAAAACTTGTATTATAAATACCGGTTCTCTCAATACCATCAATTGTCTGTGTAGCATTGACAGTTACATGATAAATTCCTACTTTCCATGCTTGATCTGTAGTATTTGTCAACGAATAATTAGAACCATCCCAGGTTGCATTAGCATTTATTACAAGTACATCTTCCGGATCCCTAACTTGCACCCAAACAACCGCATCGCTGGTCAGTGAATCATTATAAAATACATCTGTGGTAAATATAATATTCTGACCGGGAGCATAAGTATGTTTATCAGTAACAGTTGTTACATTGAGTTGCTTAAGGGAATATCCAATCGTAAATTCTCTTGAAGAACCACTGTGAATTGTATCAACCACACTGGATGGAATGACTACATCACCACCGTCTAAAGGAATGGTACAATTCGAGGTATGATTTATATTGTTGTCAGTGTCTGTGACTACTATGTTGTATCCACCCTGCGGCACATCATAATAAAATTTTACATTATCCCAACCATTGATGTCATCATTTGTTACAGAAAGAGTTGCAATGTAATTTGGACCGGTATTTACCAATGAAGCATCCAGATCATCATGGAAACTTGTAAATGTAGTATATTCAACACCACCCTGGGTGTCAGATGTTATGGTCAGGTCTGTTGTATCATTCATGTAACCTGTCATGTTCGCAGATTCTGAGCCCAAATCTCCACTAGTGGATATGAGTTTGATGTTATCGACGTAGAAGGATGTGTTTGTAGGTTTACTCAAACCGGATGCCGTAAATCCAACATCTAAATTAGAAGATGCATTGAATCTGGCCTGGATACCTGAATAAATCGCAACAGTATCAATAGTTTGTAATTGATTGTAAATGATATAATTTTTTACATCTATGGACCAGTACCATGTGCTATGATCATATGTCTTAATAATATGTGAGGATTCAACTTGTGCTGAATCTAAATATGTACGATGTACATCTTCTGAAATCGTCTCTAAAGAGGATGACAAAATATTTGTTATTATGTTCCCACTTGTTATTGTTATATTACTTCCAGGAACTGAATCAACCAGAAAAGTATATGTGCCGGAAGCGTTAACCCCATAGTCTACTTTTTTATCTGTATAGATGTGATAAATCTTATTGCCTTCTACATTTGTTTTTCCTGATATAGTAATTGTGGAATTATCTGCAACTGCACCAAATGGAACTCCATATTCAATGGTGATATTTGATCCAGGAGCAACTACATCTTGATTTGTGACAGATATTTCTCCAGTTAATTTAAAATGAGGAGAATTTGTTACTTCCAATGATTTGGTAGAATTAACTGACATACTGCCGAGTGTCGCATTGACCATTACAACGTAATCCCCAACATTGGAAGGTGCAGGGAATGAAAGTTTGAAGTTTCCATCCGAATCTGATGTTACGGATTTGGATATTGCTTCACTCGTGATATTAACATAAACACTTGCACCATCAACTGCCGTCAAATTATCGTAATAAATAGCACCGGATATTACAACCGTTGTATTCGGATTTACATGTTCATCAATCTGTGAATAAACATTAATGCCAGTGCCCTGACCAATAGCAAATATTGACAAGGAACTTACATATGCAGTTAATGTGTTGGATATTGTGTCAACAGTTGTTGTAAGGGGGATCCAATTACCGTATGTATAATGATACAATACAAGTTTATTTTCATCAAAACCTGCCAACTCTTCATCTGTGTATGTTACAGTTATCTCGACCGTATCATAACTTAGATTCTCTGCATGTATCTCTACATATTTGAGGGCAGAGAACTCTGGTTCCCGTACATTTGCAGGCTTAACCTTGCCGAAGTTATCTAACACTACATTTCCATCCTCAGAACCGGTTAGTATTTTGAACTTCGCACTTACATTCTTTGATCTTCTGGCATCAAAAGTTATAACGTCACTGTTTGTGATTAGAGAATTATATTGCGTGACTTCTTTAGTCTGTTCCTTAACCATGCCTTCTGAACTGCGAATGGAAATATCACATTCAAGATAAGCGCCACTATTGTCTACAACTTTTCCTGATGCATTCGATACATTTTTGGGTGTTAAATTTGTAAGATTTTGGGTTTTGTTAATGGAAGAAAGATTTACCAAGTCTGAATCGTTTGATGAATTTGTGTGATTTGGGATTATGTTGAAAAAGGATAAATTAACCAAGACTGAATCGTTGGATAAATTTGTGTGATTTGGAGTTGTGTTGAAAAAAGAAGAATTAACCAAGTCTGAATCATTGGATGAATTTACTGCATATAATGGAGTGGTTATTCCAAAAATGTGAAAAAAATTGATGATGCCGTTTTGCAAATATCTATGATTTATAAAGGGTGAAGTAGCGCCTGAATCAAGTGTGTTTTCCGTGTTTGCCAAAGCGCCAAAAGGTCCAATCAAAACAATTAATAATACTAAAAGTATCAACAGTAATCGTGCAACTGATTTATTCAATTTAAATGTATTTTTACCCGTTTTTGACACACATTTACCCTCAAAATATAACCCATCAATATATCTAAAGAGAGTTTTATTTCATTTGTATAATATTATCATCAGATTTTTAATTTGTAATGTGATTATTGACATGACTACCATTATGCCTAAATTAAGCAAACATATAAAACTCACTTTGACAAATATCAAACAGACTTTGACAAATATCAAACACACTTTTATAATATATATAATAGTGATTCTAAAAGTATATAAGTTTGGTGAAATTTTATCATTTATAATGGATATTGTATTAGATTTATCCCCCACTAAATCCAAAATAAATACATTATATATGCTTGTAAAACTTCGAGAATTGTTTTTGTTTAGATGGTGTAGCGTTGTGGTACAGAGTGTTTAATATGTTCATGATAAAAACGATTCACATCACGCGCGTAGCGCGCATTGCCCTGCATACACATCGAATTTTCAATCGCCATCTGCACATTCCACCAGTTTTAATAAATGTTTTGCTAACTATTTAGTTAATTCAAATTGGCATGGATGGAACGTGCCGCCTGCAGGCGGTAGCACTGTTTTTGGTTTCAAATCGAATCATTTCATTTGCGAAGTCATTTTAAAACAGCTATACAAATACCGAGAATTTACTTCAAAATACTTCCGTGTACCCCAATTGAAGAAGTATCAATTTCATACTTTCCAAGAATCGAATCCAATTTTAAAATTGTATCTGAAGATATACCAGCACCGGAAGTAACTATTGCCCTGCCAAGAGCCGTAGAACAAGAACATTCCGTCGAAACATGGAGTCCTAAAACAACCTCACTTAAAATGGATCTCATGTTTTTCATAAGCAAACGCATACCTTTCATGTTTTCCATACATGACGAGGTCATACCGCATACATTGTAGTCACTGATCCCAACAATTGAAACATAGCACATTTCAGCCTCACGTGCGAGTTTTACCTCTGGCAATGCAGTCATTCCCACAATATCGCCCCCCATCATAACATAAAGATCGGATTCGGCATAAGTGGAAAACTGCGGACCTTCAATGCACACATACGTCCCGCCTTTATGGACATCAATCCCCATACCCGCGATCGTATCTGCAACATACTTTGATTGAGACGAACAAAACGGTTCCGACATATCAACGTATGCGGCCACCCCATCACCAAAAAACGTTGAATCCCTTGTTTTTGTAAGATCGATCGTCTGGTCAGGTATCACTACCTGACCCGGTTTTATCTCTTTTTTCAGACTGCCTGCCATACATGTTGATATTACCTGTTCAACGCCCATCTTTTTCAAAGCATAGATATTTGCCCTGTAATTGATCTCGTGTGGAAGCAATTGATGGTATCTGCCGTGTCTTGGGATAAATGCCACATCCCGCCCACCAAGTTTTCCCAATGTTATTGAATCGGACGGTTTGCCAAAAGGTGTTTCCACTTCCACTTCAGAAGGATCATCAAGTTCCAAATTATAAACACCTGTACCGCCTATTATCCCAATTACACTCATTTAATTTCACATCCCATATTCACTCAGATTCAGGATCATACTTTGTCGGACATTTTACCTGCATATCTGTTGCTTCAAACCTGGTCTGATTCATCTTTCCGATCACCACGATCGTACCTTCCTTATTGAATGTTCTTGGCAATGCATTATAATATACCACATCTATAGTTGCATTATTATTAGTGATCTGAAACAAATATTTCTGCGTACCAACCTGCTCAAAAGTGCTATTTACAATTACCCCTATCATGTTCACCTCATGAGAGGAATAATTTACAGGATCAGCAGCCACTTCTTCTACAGTCCTGTAATACCTTGCATCTGATAATGCACTGTATCCAACCATGAGGCAAACTACTATAATCAATATACCGACAATTACTTTTATGTTCTTGCGATAAAATTCAATCATTATCAATACCTGAAATTGCATCAAGTTGTGATATCTTTTCACTAAGACGCCTGAGTTTTTTATCAAGACTTACAATATATAATATTATTGCAGTCCAAAATATCATCGCAGTGATGAATATTGTTGTAAAAGCCGTCATATTCCTGCCTCTTGCATTAACAATCCATACTTTCTCATAAGTCTCTTATAAGTTGCCCCAAACCATAAAAGATATACGTACAAGATCAAAAAACCAAACACCATAAGTGCTGCCACCATTCCCATTTCAGATGTCAAACCTATCGAACCCTCAGGATGCAGTGAAGTCCACATTCTTGTTGACATATATGTGAGAGGTACTGACAAATAAGCCACAATTCCATAAACAGCCGAACTTGAAGCTCTCTTTTGAGGATTATCAATGGCCCTGCGAAGACTGAAATACCCCAGATATACCAACCATAAAACAAATATGGCCATAACCTTTGGGTCCCAACTCCATATTGTATTCCATGCCTCATAGCTAAATGCCCATCCTGTGGCAATTGCCAAACCACTGAACACAAATCCGATCTCAACCGAACTCGATGCCATATCATCCCAAATGAAGTTCTTTGTCCTCAAATACATCAAACTTGAAAACAACGTTACCGTAAATGCAAAAAACCCGACAAGAGGTGTAGGTATATGGAAAAAGAACAGACGGTACGAATCTCCAAGTATTTCAATTGGCGGAAATAGTATCAAAAACCTATACATGCAAAATGATACAATACAATATGATATGAAAAGAATAGATAAAGCGCGTGTTCGTGTCAGTTTCATTTTGCTCACTTTAAAATCTTATTTTTAATATATAAAATAGATAATTACATTTGTAATACATACATATAATAGAGACATATAATTTATAACAACATGGTGATATCCAAAATGCATCCAAAAAACAACATCCCTGATAAATGTACAGAACTCGTACGCTTCATGGGATATGATAGCGCAAAAACATTTGGATTGATAGTAAAAGAAATTGTTGAACTGCAAGGACATGAAGGTTTAAAAGTTCTTGAAAAAGCAATGATCGAAAAAGGACGCATTGCTGCAAAAAAAATGAAAAGCTCTGGTGCCAAGATAAATTCATTCATGGATTTTGGCAGGCTTTACGGCATGTCACAACAGGGAATAACAAACAGTATCATCTCGCCTACAAAAATGGAGATCATATCACCAAATGAAGTTGTTCTGGTACATACCTCATGTACAAAATATAATGCATGGTGCAGTCTGGGATTGTCCGATGAACTGATCAAAGAAACATGCAGGATCTATTTTTTAGCCACAGAAATCCTTTTTAAAGAATTATTTCCCGATGCACAGATGACCAAAGAAAGATTACTTCCAAACGGTGATCAAACCTGCAATATCAGATTTAAAAGGTAGATTTTAATGAAGATCACACCAACTTTAACCGGTGCCACAATAGGTTTTCTTGCAGTGATCATGCAATGGTTATTTGGCGCATCAGGACCGCAGGCATACGGTATATGCATAGCATGCCATACCCGTGATATGCTTGGTTGGATCGTCAACACATTTACTGCCACAAGTCTGATAGATGTAACCCGCATAGGTTATTCTGCCCCATTGCTGACTGTACTCGGTGTATTATTGGGTGCACATTTTTCAGCAATACGACACAATGAATTCGTACCAAAAAAACGTGAAGGTGGAAACATCCGCATGTTTATTCTTGGATTTCTTGTTATGATATCCGCCCTTATTATTGCAGCATGCCCGATCCGTTTGCTCATCAGAATTGCATATGGAGATTTACTCGCGATTTTCGGAGCAATGTGGATGATAGTCGGCGTCATCATTGGAATAATGATCTTGAGGAGGTTTACTTCATGGGGCTGACCATATCGATCGCAACCCTGATAGTCGGCTTTGTAATAGGTTACATGGGCCAGCGTTCAGGATTGTGCATTATCGGAGGGATTCGTAATTTCTACCTTACAAGAGATACGTATCTGCTAAAAGGTGTACTGGCAATTATCATCGTAGCCGGAGCAGGATTTATTGTAACATCTCTTGTAGGTGGGCCCGCACAGGATTTCCCTGCGTTTAGTGAAGGCATATCCGAAGTTGGATCACTCTATAATGCCTGCAAAGACCCACTAAACATCAATAATAATACTAACAACACAAACATCCTGAGTTATATTTTTTTAAGCCTGCTGGGTGGTTTAGGTCTTGGAATATTTTCAGTTCTTGCAATCGGCTGCCCATTTAGGCAACATGTTCGCACATCAGAAGGAGATAAAGGTTCATTTGCCTATATCATAGGTTTTTATCTGGCTGCACTTGTGTTCGGGTTTACGATAAAACCAATGATCACCATTATTTTTGGAGTATAAATTCAGAATGAAACAAAAAGAACCCATGTCCCATAAAGCAGCACTTATATTATTTGACGATGCAAACACTGCAATACGTGCCGAATATACTCTAAAGAAAGATGGGTTTGAAGTGTCACTCGTAGCACCCCCTCCGGGGATTCGCAAAGGATGCGACCTTGGAGTAAAAGTCAAATCTTCACATCAAATTGAAGTGATGAAATGTCTTGATGAGAAAAATATATACTTTATAGACCTGATAGGATTTACCGGAGGAGCGGAACATGTGGAATTTACCACATTCAAGGAACTTGATGGCTATATAATGGTAAAATCGGGAAATATGAAACTTACATTCAAAAAGGACAACGGAATGATCGTTAACATATCAGGCGGAGGTTGTCCCGACATACCATACCTTGCAAAACGACTTGTTGGCACCAAACTGAACTCTGCCCCAAATCCAATGGAGATCGGACATTCCCTTTGTGCATATCTGCTTGACAGAGCACTCTGTGAAGCAAAAACAATGTACATGGAGGAAAATCAGTGTTAGTTTTAGCAGGTACGGTTCCTCTGGATGATCCCTATATAATTGAGGGAACGGCGGCGATCGTTAATGGCAAACTCAAAGTGAGTGAACATTATCTTGACATATCTGCCGGTACATCGGCAATGGGAGCCGCTGCCACAATAACGTCATCGTACCTTGGCATCGAACCCCCATACTGCGTTCTTGCAGGTGATCTTGGCCAGGGTGACGGCAGTACGAACCTTTATTCATATCTTCGTGATAAACTTTTTTCAACTGCACCCGGTGTTGTCACTCTCCATTATATGATGCCAAAGATATATGAGATGGTAGACTTTGGTTTCGCTCTTGAAGAGAGCAAACATAAACCATTGCTTGTGGCTGATGCAGGTGCAATGTATGGAGCCAAAATATCAGGTATAGGACATGTATTTGACCTGTTCACACCAGATAAAGGAGAAATGGCTTTCCTCGCAGACCCGGATGCTGCACATCCGATGTTCGTTAATGAGAACCTGTACGATTTCCCGGATGAAAGAATACCGGAAATTGTGAAAAATGCATATCGAACCAATCCATTGCCGTATAACCTGCTGATTAAAGGCAGTGTGGACTACGTGGTACAAAACGGCAGCATCACCAAAACAGTTGATAGACCAAATCTTCCGGCAATGGAAGCGGTAGGTGGAACAGGAGATACCCTTACAGGCATTGTATCGGCACTCATACAAAGTGGTGAATCTATTGAAAACGCATGCTACAAAGCTGCAATGATTAACAGGATTGCTGGGGAATATTGTAAAATAAAACCGAACACCCAAATTCCAAAATTGATAAATAGCATCCCACAGGCATTGGAGTTTGTTATGGATGGTGACGGTCTTGAATAAAATAATTGTTCTCTTTGCTGTTTTTTGCATTATTATGGTGATAGTGCCTGCAACCGCTGGCGAATCAATAAAACGGCTGATCGATGATCCAATACCCGATTCAAAACCTGATTGGAATCCAGAAAACAACCTGATAGCATTCCAGTCAGACCGTGGCGAGAGTGCAGATATATGGGTCATGAAACCTGATGGAAGCGATCTGAAACAATTGACTACAAACCTCACACTGGACCTATATGCTTCATGGAGTCCTGATGGGACTATGATCACATTTTATTCTGACAGAACCGGAGGCAGTGAAATATGGGTTATGAATGCAGACGGCACTAACCAGAAAAAGATTACTAATAATTCATACTGGGATGGAAACCCTGCATGGGGACCTGATAACAGGATAGCATTTTCCTCAACACAATCAGGCTACATGAAGATATGGGTTATGAACGCTGATGGCACCAATCAGATGCAACTTACAACCGGAAACAGTAGTGATGATGCAGTGTCATGGAGTCCAGATGGTCAATATATCACCTTTATATCATCACGATCGAATGATGGAGATATTTGGAAAATGAATGTCGGCACAAAAGAATACACACTGTTAGTTTCTGATACTCATTATGAACTTGCCCCACCTGATAACGCTTGTCCAAACCTTATGTCAACCGCGTGGAGTCCGGATGGGAACAAGATTGCATTCCACTCATACGCAAGCAGTAGCGGTGCCATATGGATAATGGATGCTGACGGATCCAATAAAACAATGGTTTATGATAGGAAGGGTGCTGACTACTATTCACCAACATGGAGTCCTGATGGAAATATGATCGCATTTCAGGAGAAAATACTTGATAGTGAAACAGGCGAATCCAATATAGTCATTCTGGACCTGAACACCACACGCATGATTCCGCAAAATACGGGACTATTTTCGCTGATTTGTCTGATTCTAGTCGGCATCATACTCCACAGACGCGATTGATATCACATTCTTCTGAATATGTAAATATCAGATTGAAGCAACAGTAATAATATAAATATTGTTCAAACAAGTGGATTTGAGATAATATGCAAATAATAAATAACCACGATTACAACCATATTCCAATTCATTCAATAATTGCGAAAGTGTCTGTAATTCTCTTGTTCCTTATTGGAATTACCATTTTAATCAACTGCGTAGCTGCAGCTTCAGATGGTGCCATACGAATGACCGATACCACAGGTTACGAGAAAGCACCCAGTTTCAGTCCTGATGGTAAATATATTGCTTTTGCATCCACACAAAATGGTGATGCTAACATCTGGATCGTTGACACAACGACTCTGGAAATGATACAAATAACGTTTGATCCTTCGGAAGATCTATATCCAAAAGGATGGAGTCCAGATGGCAGGAATATCACATTCACATCAAAACGCTCAGGCAACCTGGACATCTGGACAATCGATGTTTATAGTAAAAATCTAACACAATTGACCACATATCTGGGACATGATTTCTATTCATCATTCAGCCCCGATGGCACTAAAATTGTATTTAATTCAGACAGGTCTGGAAATTCCGATATATGGATTATGGATGCAGACGGTTCGAATCCACAGCAAGTCACAAATGACACATCTGAAGACATGATACCTTCATGGGCACCAAATAGCAAAAGTATCCTGTTCCATTCATTACGATCGGGCAATGGTGATGTGTGGATGATCGATTATGACGGCACTAACCTGACACAAATCACTACACATCCCAGTGATGACTGGGGAGCATCATTTAGTCCTGACGGCAAATATATCACCTTTGATTCTGAACGCACAGGCAATATGGATATATGGATCATGAATGCAGACGGCACTAACCTTTTACAATTGACCGATTTTGAAGGAACCGATATGTGCAATATCTGGAGTCCTGATAATAATACAATTGCTTTTTGGTCAAATCGATATGGCAATGGCGACATATTTACAATTGATAAAACTGCGACAATAAAAGTAAATAGATTTCAGGATACTACATACGCAAGTTTACTGCTCGTCATTCTTATCGGATTTTTGGGCTACCTCGGTATACGAGCAAAGCGCCAAAACCGATAAAGGCCATACCAAGCCATAGAAGATTAATAAAAGGTACTACTGTAATCGTTATTGGGATCGAAGGCGGTTTATTGGGTTTTGGGTACAGACCATGAAATACAATATTAACATCATTGAGCACACCCCTGACAACCGCAGATATGACGTATTCTCCACCAACGTCATCCCTCAGGTATAATGCATCTCTTTTACCTATTGACATCCCATTTTTAGATATATCAACTGTAGCTTTTTGATACCAGTTTCCTGTTTCGCTCTGTCCCACATAAAAATCCGAAACCTCTACCAAAGAACCACTCTGCATCTCTTTTGCCACTCCAATTTCATTAATTTCAAATTCTATATTCTCACTGTACTGGTATTGAGTGCTGACAACCCCTCCAACCAAAGCCAGCACCATCCCCAGATGTATGAGATGAACACCAACTCTGCGAGTATTGACCTTAGTATTAAATTTAAATTTAAAATTACCTCTCGCACGAATATAGACACTAATAGATACAAAAATCATTGTAGGCAGGAGTGACAATAATAGTGCATGCCTAAATAAAAAGTATGTGAAATAACTTTGTACTGATATAGTGATATTTTGAATGACAAAAAGAACAAATGATAGCAAGCCAACTAACAATGTAATTATACCCAACTTTCGTTTTCCGACTATTCCATCTAAATTACATGCCCCAAGTGCAATGAATAAAAGTAGAACAAACGGATAACTCCATCTGTTGTAGAAATCCGAGGAGATGGATATGCCTGCCGGATCTAAAATGCGGACTATCATGGGCAGAGTCAGACCAATAAATGATACCAATGACAGTATCAATAACAATATTATTGTGAAAAGGTAAAGACTATCTTTCTTTTCGGTATTATATGAAATACTACTGTCATGCCTGTAGATCATCAGGTATAACGTAATCGCACAAATGAGACACATCACCAAAAAGATCATGGAATTGTTCATGGTCTCTGTAAACTCATGTATTGAACCCCATGTTCCGCTTCTAGTAATATGTGTAGCATAAAGCACAAAAATGAATGCAGCCACCGTCAACGGCGGCATTATTTTCTTAAAGAGATTATTGTTCTTGCGTGCTGCTGCATGCAGTATTGCAGTTAGAACCATTGGTGGCAACAACGATGCGGTCTGAACGGGGTCCCATGTCCATATACCCCAGCCAGCTTCATACGTCCACAGTCCACCGACAAACCCAATGCCGATCACAAAGAATATCCATGAGAGTCTTAGCCATGGAACTGACAATTCCAACCATCGTTCATCTTTTTCGTACATATGTGCAATGGCAAATGCAAAAGGAATGGTCAACAGGGCATACGCAATAAAAGTCAGTGGCGGATGGATTGCCATCCAGAAATTATCTAGAATCGGATCAAGTCCACTACCATCCGAAATATCAATGTCTAAATAGTAATAGCCAAACTCATCTCCACCTGGAATGTCAATGCCCGCAGCGGAATAATCAAGACCATATACCGACATAAATGGTGAAGAATTAATGGAAAGTATCAAGAAGAATATACCTACCAACAATCCGATTGCTGATGCCCTCTTTATAAATTTGTCATTTAATGACTGTTTTTTTATTGCAAAAAGAAGCAATCCATAAGTCAGCCATGTCCATAGCAAGAAAGTGCCTTCCGATCCGGACCATAGTCCGGAGATACGATACAAAAGAGGAGTAGCAAGGTTACTATATGACCATACATAATATACTGAAAAATCTCCAACAATGAAATAGTATACTAAAAGTACAATACTGAGAGTTAAAAGTGAAACAATAAGATATAGTAGATTTACAGTACGATGTTGTTCATTCAAAAATCTGATATGAGACAGATCCAAACTTGATTTTACTGGATATTTGTTCCTAAAAATAATATCCAGTAGTGTCACTACCGAAAGCAGAAAACTTCCAAATAGTAAATAATCACCTGTTTGAGCCATTTTTTCATTGTATATAATCTATAAGATTATGTAGTCCAAGTTAATGCGAACGAAGTGAGCATTTTCTTGTTTACAGATTGATTCCATTTAAGTTATCTTATGAATGGTCTGGATATCCTGGATATGACAAATGTCACAGGTGTAGCCGCGTGTCATGTGTATTGTTATGATATTCCCATAACTCGGCTCGGTTGGATCTGGATAACCATGACATGAATCACATATTGAAGACCGATCCGGTAACTTTTGTGGGATTATTGGATCATCAGTGTGACAAATGCTGCATGTGAAATCGCCAGAGGGGTCTATTAACCTCTGAATATGTAATTCATGTATGTCGAATCCATGACAATCTCCACAGTAATCACTGCCGTTTATGTGTTTTGCCCTATCCTCCGGAGCTACGTGACAGGCTTTACAATTAATCGTTTGGTCAGGTATTGCTTCAAATTCGGGTATAATCATCTCTTGTTCGATCTTATCAACTTTATTCGCAAAAACATCTGTTGTTTCTGCCAGATATACAACACTAAGAATTAGCAAAATACCTACAAATACTATCATTGATAAGTAATTTTTATCACTCATATTTCAAAACACCCGATATCATATTCGAATAATGTATTACACGTCTTAATAACACATATTGGTATATATTATATAATTATTTCTAACTTTTTTTTATAGTATATCTTTTAGTAACTATTCAGCCATCCTTAAGACTAGATGCCGATGGCGAAAATCTGTTTATTTGTGTGCATGGTAGTACATTTTTTAGTTTTTAATACAGAGTCTAATTCCATCGATTTTAAAGGTGTTTGACAGTTGTGTGTAATTATCTATTTGGAGTATATTCAGTCTAAAGATAACGTTTATGTAGGGCTGAATAGTTACATCTTTTATAGATATATAGTGCGAGTTAATCCGAGTATAGCGAGGATTTTCTCGTAAGGATACAACATTATCCAACAACTATTATTCATAAATCCATCTATAAACCTATTTCGTAACTATATTTACATTAAATATTGACAATCCGGATCTTCAGATAAAAAGTCTCCATTTATATAGGCTTTACATCGTGCTCCACCGCATTCATCCCTTCTAAAACATCTGCCGCATTTACCTTTTAGATTTTCACGATTCCGAAGTTTGTTGAGAATTATAGAGTCATTCCATATATCTACAAAACTATTTTCCCGCACGTTGCCAACAGGCATTTGCATTAACATACAGGGATAAACCGTACCATCATTGAAGATACATGCAATTGATCTGCCTGCACCACAACAACCCTGCCGATAACTGCTGTCGTTATTTTGCCGATATAGTATATCAAACTGAGGAATACCGATCATCCTTGTGGTCATGTTCGTGGTTTTTGAATATTCAAGTATCTGTTCAACCACCTGCAACTTTTTGTCAACCCCCAATGTAGAGTCAGATCTTCCACGACCGGTTGCGATGAATTCAAATATCTCAACACCGACTGCCCCAAGTTCCTGTGCAAATGATAAAAGATCAGGGATCTCATGATAATTTAAACTGTGAACACATGGATTTACCTGAAAAGGAATACCTGCTTCCTTTAAGTATTCAATTCCACGAAGTGCATCCTCAAAACTACCAGGAACATTCCTGAAATCATCATGTGTCTTTGCTGTTGCACCATCAAGACTCACAGCACATATCTTTAACCCTGCTTTTTTCAATTCAACAGCCATTTCGAGAGTCATTGTGGTCCCATTTGTTCCAAGGATTGGAATAAGTCCAATCTCCGCAGCATGACTTATAAGTTGCAGCAGATCTGAACGTAGAGTTGGTTCTCCACCATCAAATATGATCATCATGGTTCCAGCCGCTTTTATCTCATCAAGAACCCTAACCGCTTCATTGGTAGATAATTCATCAGGTGAAGGAAAGGATGAAGCTCTACTGTAACAGTGTTTGCAATTCAGGTTACACTGACGAGTGATGGAAAATGTTACAATTGTTGGAGATACGTTATTCATAATTGCTTAATATATATTATACTTTATATTTATAAGTGGTTCTTCATCTCACACATATTTCCGCCGTTCCCCATCACTATGATTATACTCCGCCTTAATGATCTCAACATCAACATCAACACCAGAATGGCAACCTACACATGCCCAATGACCCTTTGAAAAATAATCCCCAACAACATTCCCCATCGTATGATCAAATGGAGTTCCTGCAAAATACCCCGTCACATCATCACTCATGCTCGAATAGAATGAATTGTGGATATTACCTGATTTATTCAATACCGCACCCAC
>JAUSPM010000243.1 GCA_030655675.1 Methanosarcinaceae archaeon
TTTATTCATCCATAACTCATGTGCTAAACACACAATCTTAACCCAAAACCCCCTGCAATCTATAATCATAAACATTGCTTAGAATGCATCATCCTAACCTTTGTTTCCATAAATTTAACTGCAAACACAAACAAGAGTATATTGTGTAACAAACGTCCGAATATAAAATAGATCAGACTGCTCCCAAATATCTAAACTGAATTGATGAGGAGGGGACACAAAAGTACCGCCACCCCCCGCTTCTCCATCCGGGCACCCCTTCTCACTCTTCAACACCAAGAATACCAGCAAGTTCAAGCCCTTCACTTCCGATCTCGGACAACTGGTTGAACACTTCATTCTTGGTCACATACTTCTCAGTTCTTGTGCCGTCAGCCTGCTCCATCTTAATCGTGATCTCGGACTTTACATAACCCCTTTCAAGACATTCCTTAACAATATCTCCATACTGTTGGGCAATCAGTTTTAAGCAGTCGAAGACCTCATTATTCCTGATAGCATCCTTTCCATCGATCAAGACACGTGTCAGTGTTTGAGACTTAATGTATTCCTGCACGTAAGTCTTGACCTCATCCGCAAACTCGGAGATCTCACCCATATTCAGTAATTTTGAAAGTTCATCATCACCTGTGACATCATAATCTTCATCATAAACCCGATAATCAGAATTGTTCCCTGTGATCTTGAACTTGCGCTCGGACTTCTTATTCTCAAAAATACATTCCAGATCCCCGGAATCATTATAATTGATAGACTTAATAATAAAATCAGATACGTCCACAGACTTGACCTTATTATCCTTTTGCAGCAAACCGGCTTTGACCCATGTAGGCAAAGATAATTCCTTGTACAATCCCTTGACTGTCAGCACATCATTTGCAAAAATGATATTTGATTCATAATCCATACCATCAATAGATGCTTTCAATGTACCGCGTAATACATTATCAATCATTGATGCTGAGTAACTCTTTTTAGCACCATACACACCGGCTTCAAATATCGGGCTAAGTAGAGATAGTATCTGGGATTCCAACCTGCCAACTTCACGCGTTGACACCTTTTGGCTTCGTTCAATTTCCAGATCAAGGGTTTCCCTGCTTTTCGCCGCACTTGCAACACATGAATCAATAACCGTATTTCTGAATTCAAGGATCTCCTTTGCATCCGCATCCTTAGAAGCATCCTCAATAAACGTTTTCAAGTTTGCTTCAAACTTGTCCAGGTCATTAAGCCTATTCTTAAGCAAAATAGTCTCCGACTTTTCTTCATCATTCATCTCGATAGCAGAATTTTCAAGAGGAATCACTTTATCTGTAACCTCGATCAAATCCCTCAGGTCCTGAACAAAATCTCTCTGGTATGGCAATTCAGTAGAATCTTGGTATGTGTATTTCATAAAAATCCCCGCACATTGATTTATATTTATTACTTATTACTCTATGATTTAATTTTATATATCATTCATGGGATACAATCATTAAATATATTTCGATAAATGATTGAATAAATCGTAGATATTATCAACTCTTATTCAAATCCATTGGCATTTTATCTATTCTCCAACGATCTGAACGATCAATTTACGAGACCGTGGTCTGTTATCAAGATCAATACAGATGATCTGCTGCCATGTCCCAAGTGCAATATCCCCATCAATTAACGGAAAAGTTTCACTTTGCCCGAGCAGGGATGCACGCACATGCGAATGGCCATTACCATCATGCCAGCGCTCATTGTGTTGATAAACAATACCTTGCGGTGCGATCCTCTCAAGTGCCTGTTTCAGATCAAAAACAAGTCCGGGTTCATACTCAAGAGTTGTCACTGCCATAGTAGAGCCTGGTGCAAAGACTGTAACGATACCATCTTCAATCCCTGAATCCTTAACTGCCATTGCGACATCATCCGTGATATCGACAATATCGGTGTCACCCTTTGTATCAAAATTGAGATATTTTGTGGCTACTACCATTGAAAACCAGTCCATTATATCAGATTCATTATGATTTCAATTATCTGGGATCTCAGTCAATTTAATGCCCAGCACTGATGTGATCATTATATATACCACAATTGCAGCAATGAAACCATACTCCTTTTGCGCCATGCCGCCAACATTTACTCCAATAAGCAGTATTATGAATATAAGGGTCGAGCCAATTGCTGAAAAAATTTCGAGTAGTTTTTTGTTCATTATACCTTAAGTGTTGCTTTAGGTACATCAACTTAACGCAAATATCTTGTTACAAATATGGTATTTGTATAGCTGTTTTAAAATGACTGCGCAAATGAAATGGTTCGATTTGAAACCAAAAACAATGCGACCGCCCGCAGGCGGCATGTTTCATACATACTAAATTGAATAATCGAAGTCGTTAGCAAAAAGTGTACGAGAAAATCCTCGCTATGCTCGGATTTACTTGGACTACATAATCTTATAGATTATATACAACAAGAAAATGCTCACTTCGTTCGCATTAACTTGCACTATATATTAATAAAAT
>JAUSPM010000249.1 GCA_030655675.1 Methanosarcinaceae archaeon
CGGTTTTTCAATTGTCCCACCCCACAGATCACAAACCCACAATCCTCACAATGAAACTACTGCTGTGCCTGATCTAAGCGCAAAATGCCGGAAGTGCGTCGATTGTTGATAATGCCGAATGCGAACGAATGAACTAAACAAGCCACAATATACGTCGGCTTATAACACGAATAAAGGTCGACCAACTACAAGCATAAAGATTTTAAACATCGACCTTGATAAAGAATAGTATGCACCTTAAAGTTGTAATAGAAGAAGATGAGGAAGCGGGAGGTTACATCGTTTGTTGCCCTGCTCTCCCGGGCTGTTATTCACAAGGAGAAACAACTGATGAGGCACTGGAAAACATCAAAGAGGCCATACAGGCATGCCTCGAGTCTCTGGCTGAAGATGAAATGAAGTCATATTTGACATCCCCAACATCCAGAGTAATTGATGTGGTTGCCTGATGTCAAAAATTAAAATCATTTCTGGAATGAATGCTATCAAAGCATTTTCCAAAGATGGATGGATTCCCAATCGACAGGTAGGAAGTCATGTTGTTCTAAGAAAAGAGGGGTCCAAGGTCACATTATCTATTCCGAAACACAAGGAATTAAAACCAGGCTTGTTGAGGCATCTGATCAAATCTGCCGGATTAACTGTTGAAGAGTTTGAAACATTATTGAAATAGGTCTGTCGTCTTCAATTACTAATCAAATTGGAATGACAGTACAGCGTGCTAACCCCCAACTGAACCCCGCACCTCCACCTCTGCGCCCTCCGCGACCTGCACGCCCCGTAGGCGTAGCAGGCACTCAACTCCGAAGGAGGTGAGTGTGCTCTGCGGTTATTCAATTATTCCACCCCACAGATCACAAAACCACAACCCATAAAATGAAACAATCGCCGCGCCCGCTCAAAGCGCAAAACGCCGGTCTACAAGTTAATCCTTGAATCCCACATCTTTATTTTGCTTCGTACAAATTCCAGCACACTCATCACATTTTCCTCTATAGTATTTCCTGCCCGGGTAACCGGATCATCCATCACATTTTCTTCTGTCCCCATATGCATGTGCCGTGGATATGTAGAAACCTTATGGTGATGTGGCGCTGTATCTATTCTGATAATTTCATCTTTAAGTTGCCAGTGAAATGAGTATTTTGATTCAACCGGATATCGGATATCCATAAATGAGCCATCAATGAAAATAAGCCTCACCTTATCAGTATAAATAAACGGAGCCTCGCGTATTATATCTGAAAAATGATCCTCTGCACATCTGGCAATGACAACCAATCTATGCATCATATTTTCTTTACCAGATCATTGAGTAAGCTTTTAAGATCCGTTATATTTTGTTTATAAGAAAGAGCCGAAAGGTAATTCTCATATGCAGGATGCTCTTCGATCTCACCCTGTTCAATCATGCTTTCAATGTATTCCGGACTTATTGCATCGTATTTCTTTAGTATAAGATCCAGTAATTCTTTTTGCTCAGATATTTTTGATAATATCAGAAAAGATTCAGTTTCAATACCCATCACATGTGGGGATATTGTTGATGCTTGATATGCTTCAGATGCACTCATAATTTACCTCTTAACTACAATAAGTAATTTAGAGTATATAAAAGATATTCCTCTGCGCATTCTTTGATTCACTTTCCTATCCATGCACCATATTTTCACTAACCTGCACACACATCGAGCGCAAAACGCTCCCCAATTCCGAAACACTTTACTTGCCACCCCATCCACCAAAACCCTATACTAATAAATAACATCAAACCCATGATGAAATCCTACGACAAACAACGAGAGGACAACCAATAATGAAGATCATAGCTTTTGTAGGAATGCCCGCATCCGGTAAATCCGAGGCTGCCAGGGTTGCAGGAGATCAGGATATTTACGTCATCAACATGGGCGACGTCATTCGCGAAGAAGTAGTGCGAAGAGGACTTGAACCCACAGACGCAAACACCGGCGGTGTCGGAACTGACCTGAGGGATAATGAAGGCATGGACACTGTCGCAAAACGCTGTGTACCTAAAATAAACAACTCCGGCACAGACATGATAGTCATTGACGGCGTACGCGGGATCGCAGAGGTCGAATTCTTTAAACAGGAATTCGGAAACGATTTTACACTTGTCAACATCGACTCATCCATCCAGATGCGCCTTGAGCGTGTAAAAGCACGCGGGCGAAGTGATGATATGACCGATATCAACGCCTTGCGCCGCAGGGATGAGCGTGAACTCAGTTGGGGTATGGGTGAGGCAATAGAAGCCTCAGACATCACCATTGCCAACACAACAGGACTTGAAGAATTCAAACAGGATATCGTAGAACTTCTGGAGCGCTTCCATGATAAAAGTTGAAGTATCAGCCATAGTCAATCCCACAGAAGACATCGAGCGCGTAAGCCTTGCCATTTCTAACATGTTCAAAGGACTTGAAACCTCCACAGACGAATCCATGCCAAAACCACGCATCGTCGGACACGGAGATATCGAATCCCTCTTCACCATGCACAATCTACTCAGGCAAGAACGACAGCTGGATACTGCCCGCACACAATTGAACAAAGGTCACTCGATAGACGATCTTTCCACGGATTTCATGCTAAACAAACAGGTGGCCACAGTAAACCGCCTGAACTTCCCTGCCATAGAAGAACCACTCGGCTCCATCCATGTCACCATAACTGCAAATTCAGAAGAAGAACTTGAACGCCTTAAAGACTGGCTTGCACCAAAAACAGAAGATGGCGTACCTTTGATCGATCTGGATGTAAACGATATCTGATACTAAATATACCAATATATACAAAAAGATATACGCGGAACAAGGCAGTGGAAGTCGTATCACATGGATCTAAAAAGGATAAGTTTCTCATCACGCGCAGTTGTTGAAGACCCTTTTATCTGGGCGTATGAACTCGAAGACCACGGCTACACCGGCTGGGAGATCGTACAGGAAGGCACCCAATGCCTGACAAGCGAAACGATCACCAAAGTTCAGGACATCCGCGACACCACCAATCTGGAACTGACCCTCCACCTCCCCTTCTCAGACATGAACCTCGCAGGCCTGAACACCGGAATACGCAACGAAGTACTCCACCAGATGAAAGATTACCTTTTGATTGCTTCCAATTTTGTAGAACTTGCAGTAGTCCACCCGGGCTACCTCTCCCCCCACGGCGCACAATTGCCGGATCTCGCATGGCAGACCAACATCGAATCCCTGCAATCCATCTGTGACTTTGCCTCAGACCACGGCATCACCATCGCAATTGAGAACATGCCCGAAGTTCCCAAGATATTCGGGAAATATCCACAAGAGATGCTCCAAATGATCGAAGAGATCAACCGAGACAATGTCGGATTGACCCTTGATATAGGTCATGCGAATACTATGGGCAAAGATATCATGGACGATTTTCTGAAAATGTACAAAGGCAGGATATCACATGTCCACCTGCATGATAACATGGGTAAAAATGATGAGCATCTGCCACTTGGCAAGGGAAATGTCGATTGGAAACACGTGATGGACAATTTATCAAACTACAAAGGCAGATTTGTGACAGAGGTCAATTGCATGGACGAAGGTATTGAGAGTCTTGCGTTTTTGAAAAATATTTAAGTTTAAACGGTTTGTTTGTATAACTGAACGTAGCAATACGCGCGCAGCGCGGCATATTTCCAAAAGATATTAATTTCAATGATTATATTAGATGTCGATTAATACTGATTAACGCAGATGCGACCTTAAATCAACATAAATCTGTGTGAATCATCGTCTTGAAAATAACTGGAAAATTAGACTGTGCAATATTTGTATTTGGCTATTTATGGGCTGTGCCGCCTGCGGCGGTTACTTTGTTTATTTTGAGAAAGTTTAATCATTGATCCTGCCATGCCGCCTGTCAATATCATCCATCATGTCCAGCATCTTGCGTATGGCTGTCCGTATAGCATCAGATTTGTTGACGAACTTCTTATCATCCCCCACATGACCATTCAGGTCATCCAGAAGTTCCTGAGGTATTTCCACACTTACTTTTGGCATTCATTTCACCGAGTTAAAAAACACATGCTGGTTTTAATTGAATTCACATGGATGTCATGAGATTTATTTGTTCTCACACGGTCATGAATGTTTTTACTTCGTAACTGAATTGTGTAAATCGTCATCAAAAGAATAAAGAAGCGGGCCAGAAGGGATTTGAACCCTTGGCCGATGGATTAAGAGTCCACCGCTCTGCCTGACTAAGCCACTGGCCCGCAATGTTATGTTTTAATCTTCAATTATCGAGATTAAACGATAACGAAGGGTTAAACAACTCCTTGACGTATTGTCATGATATATACATTTCGGGTGGGCGTGAGGGTTAAATCACACAATTTGATGAAAACAATCGGAATCTTTTTACACCTAAAAAACAATTTGAATATTGTCCCATGAGTAATAATACAACACACAGCGAATCAAATATGCTGGAAAAAATGCAGACGGCATTTTTAAGTCATGATGAGATCGTAGCAGCATATCTATTCGGTTCATATGCAAACGACAATACAAGAAGCGATAGTGACATCGATATTGGGTTGTTACTTTCTGATAATTCAAATGTTGGGGCAATGTATTCTGTACATATTGCAAAAGAATTGGAAGATGCAGCCGATACAAAACGAGAAATGGATGTACGAATACTCAATAATGGTACACTGAGGTTTTTGCATCAGGTGCTAAAAGGCAGACTCCTGTTTTGCAGGGACGATAAAAAAAGGATTGATTTTGAAACTTCTACTATCGACAGATATCTTGATTTTAAACCTTTTTTAGATGATTATGACAGGATGCGTAAAGAGAGGTTGATGCATGTTGGATAAAGAAACAATATCTGCAAAATTTGATATAATTGACAACGATGTCGAATTTCTTCAGGAATTTAAAGGAATGAGTGAAGATGATTTTCTAGGTAGTTACAAGAATATACAGGCTGCAAAATACTCCTTGTTGGAAATCAGTGAAGCATGTATAGACATTGGCCATCACATAATAGCAGCAAAAGGATTCGGAAGGGCAGAAAAGTATCGCGATATATTTCACATACTCAGTGAACGTGGAGTGCTTGATCCTGCGCTGGCATCCAGATTAGGTGACATGGCAGGCTTTAGGAACTTACTTGTTCACAGTTATGGAAATATTGACAATATACATGTTCTTGAGATCATCAACTCCGAACTGGGGGATGTACTGGAATTTGAAAAAGTCATCTTGCAGTATATTGATAACGAGTGATCGGTTGTTCTCACCCCTCACTCATGCTTGACCATACACTTCGAAAGCCCCATAACCTCGACCATATCACTGTTATCAGGACTGTGTACGATCATCTGCCCTTTCTTCAAATATGGGATACGCTTCTCATACCCCTTCTGCACCTTAAGGGCATTGATCGCCGCATCATTTGTAAGGTTCAGGATCACCCGGGTATTGATCTGTTTGAACACCGTATCATCAATATCCTGCGGATCCTGTGTTATCAAAAACAGCCCAAGCCCTTCCTTTCTCCCCTGGCGTGCAGCATCCGCAAACTTTGATACTATCTTCTTCGAATGCTCGCCCGAAGCCTTTGAAAGATACCTATGCGCCTCATCCAGCGCAAGTATGATCGGCGTATCCTTGACAGCCACATCGCCCGAAGTGCTCAATTTATTATCCACCACCAGCGTCATCAAAGTAAGCACGATCAGATCGCGTATCCTCGATGAATTGATATATTCCGTCGGGAACACACTCACCTGTCCAGGACTGAACACTTTCCCGAGTATCTCCGTGATCGGAGTCGCAGGCTGGTCGAACACCTTCCGAAGTGCAGGATTCTTCACCCTTCTCACGAGACCATCATACGAAGCCTCATGTATCTTATTACTATCAACGTAGGTCATTCGTGTTCCCTCATCATCAATATGGTCTACGAATCCTCCATAGGTATGACTGCCGCCCCGCTTGAAATAATCCTCAACCAAAAGTTCAAGTCCGGTATATTGCAATTCTGTCATACCCACAGGCGTAATAAGCCACAGGTTATTCCTGACAAGTTCAAAAGGAATCGTAAATTCCACCTGCTCAGCCCGCGACTTTCCATTATATGAATGACCGTCCACCTTCGCCACAAACGTCTTTGTATTGGCACAGCGCCCGAAATCCACATTCTCAGACTTGAAATTATACTCATCACCAGCAGCAATTTCAGGATTATCCTCAAACATCTGGGAATACTCATCCTGAGGGTCCATGATAACAAGACACGGATTCTTCTTTTTGCTCTTATCACTCCGCAGCCGGTACCTGTTATCCTCATTCATGAACTGGCGGAGTATGTTCTTTGTCAAAAACGTCTTTCCCGTACCCGTACTCCCGCACACCAGCATGTGCCGGAACACTAATGGGTCGCCCATAGAATAATCATTTCTCAGATAATACGGTACAGTGGGCGGCACCGCATGTGTCCTGACAACCTCGCCACCAACACTGAGATGTCCCAAAAATATCCCTTCTTTCGGAATATTAAGCCCTGTCTGTATCTTGCTCTTGTCTGTCACAGGTAAGATAGGTGTGTTCGGACGTGGGATCCTGTCTGCCATCCTGCGTACAAGTTGAGGCTTACCGTCACTACCGCCACCGCCACCACTACCGATTCCGTGTTCATAAAGAATACATATCGGATCAAGAAGTGCAAGGAACTTGTAATCCACCTCTGCCGTCGTGTTGGATTTTAACATCCTTCGCGAGTGTATCTCTGTCGCATCATCGACCTCGAATTCCTGCAAATACTGCAATTTCCAGATGCGTGCAAACAGATCCTCATCACCATACGGAACCATAACATACGTACCCAGACGCACGTCCTGCCGGCGTGAAGTTGCGACATATCCTGTAATACGCGCACCTGATTCAGTGATCTCAAGCGGCTCGATACCTGTCGTTATAATCCCGAAAGCATCTTCCGCATCATCTTTTCCGCGGTCTATATCAGGCACATATTCTTCAAACTCCGGCGTATCCGATTTATCAGAGGATCCAGTTTTCGCGGATGTATTTGCCCCTCTAAATTCATCAGATGCGTATGCCAGAATATCATTGTCATTGTCATTGTCATTGTCATTGTCAT
>JAUSPM010000268.1 GCA_030655675.1 Methanosarcinaceae archaeon
AATATTTTTAATGGCAATAACTACAGTTGGTGCATCTCCAATGAATGCACAAGTAACTGATATTTTCTCAGATGAAAAAATGTGCGATGCAACTATTCATTTCAATGAACCGACTGATGATGTCACATTAGTATTTGAAATGCTATATCGCGGGGATGTTGTGGAATCAAAAACTGTAAGTTTAGGTTCAGTATCTGTGGGGGATGTAACAAAGATGATCTTGTGGGAAAATAAATTACAAGAGAAGTCTTACACAACAAACGTGAGTGTTTATAATAGTGATAGTGATAAATTAATCACGCGTGAATCGTATCAATTCACTCACAATACTGTGGCAATGCCCAGATTCAAGATCGTTGATTTTTATGCAGATAGTTCAAAATCATCAATATTGATCAGTCCTGGAAGTGTCAGCAATCCAGGTGTTGCGGATATTGATATTAAACTGTTCAAAGGTAGTGATCTTGTATACAGCGAAACTACCGATAATGTTGCCATATTGGCAACAAAGATCATTGATACAAACTGGCCCATATTGTTGCAAAGCGGTTCCGATTACATGGCAGTTGCAAGGGTTTTCTCACACGACCCTAAAATTACCACTGCATATATGTCAGAATTCACTGCATCGGAAGACGTTGAGATAATTGATGCTGATGTTGAACTGGATGAGTACGGTGCAAGTATCTCTATGATCGGGATGTCACAGGTGCCATTTGAGGGCATTGTGCGTATTGTTCTGTCAGGCAACGGTGAGCCAATGGTCTTTGAAGAAGAGGCAGAGATACTCACAATTGGCAGAGAAGACACAGTGGGTATTATGTGGGACGGAATGCCTGGTGGGGATTACAATGTAAATGTTGATATTTTGACTTCAAAAGGCGTTGTACTTGACAGTTATGAAACCGTAATCCGTGTGCCCGCTCCATTTGTTGTAGATGTCGAATTGGAAGAGGAGACACCCGGCTTTGGTATAATTTTGGGATTATCTGTCTTGATGGCGGTTGGTTTATTTCTTCGGCGTAAGTAGGGGACTCAGATGCTTGATATAATCATTCGCAATGCTACTCAGCGAAAAGTCAGAACAGGGCTTACAATCACAGGTATAGCACTCGGCATCTTCGCATTGGTGGTAATGGGTGCGATGTCAGAGAATTTCAACCAGACATTTGAAAAGTCGATGAGTTTGACGAGTGAGTCTATACGTGTTTTTCCTGAGATCGGAGTATTTGGAGGGGGTTTGACCACCGGCAAGGTTGCTGAGGTCAAGCGGGTTCCCGGTGTAAAGGATGCTTATGGTTTGATTACGACATCGTTTGATGAGGGTCATGGCGGAATGGGCGGAAAGCAGGTTATGGGAATTCCACCTGAAAAATCCCAATTGGCTCTTAATCCCGTAAAACTTCAATCAGGTAGATTCTTGCAGCCCGGAGATAAGTATCTCACAGTGGTGGGTGCAAGCATAGCAGGCGAATTTGATCTACAGGTCGGCAGCAAGCTCGAGATACATGATAAGAATTTCACGGTTGTGGGGATAATGGAATATACGGGATCATTCTTCGATAATGTTGCAACAATGCCGCTTGAGACTGCACAGGACCTGTACAATTTTGATAATTCTCTTTCAACCATATTCGCGATAGCGCAGGACGGTGTTGACGAGGAACTGCTTGCCAAACGAATTGAGTTTAGTGTTAAAGGTACAAGTACGATTTCACCAAGCGAACTGCGGGAACAGGCGAGCCAATCACTTTTGATCTTCAGTGTTATCACCGTCAGTTCAGCTCTTCTTGCAGCGATCATTGGTGGACTGAGTGTTATGAATACGATGCTCATGTCTGTGATTGAGAGGACAAGGGAGTTTGGTATTCTCAAGGCAATGGGTGCCGAGACGAAGGATATACTTTTGATGACTCTGGGGGAGGCGGCAATTATGGGGGTTGCAGGCGGTTTAGTCGGTATCGGGTTTGGCAGTCTGTTGACCCATGTACTGAATTCATGGCTTTCAACACAGGGAATTGTACTTTTCATGATAACACCTCGTCTTATAGTAGTTGCAATGTTGTTTGCCACGATCATTGGAATGGTGTCGGGTTTGTATCCTGCCTATCGTGCTGCAAAGATGAGTCCAATGGAGGCGTTGCGCCATGGATGATGGGGTTATTTTGCAAGTTGAAGGTCTCTCCAAGACTTATATGCAGGGCAAGATCCCCGTACATGCGCTTCGTGGTGTTTCACTATCCGTGAAAAAAGGGGAAATGGTTGCGATCATGGGTCCGAGCGGTTCCGGAAAATCGACACTGATGGCTCTTGTGGGATGTTTGGAAAAAGCAACGAGTGGCAAGATCGTTATCGATGGAGTTGATGTTACTACCGCGCCTGATAAGCGGCTTCCGAGGATCAGGCGGGAAAAACTGGGGTTTGTGTTCCAGCATTACAATCTCCTGACTGCACTCTCGGCAATCAGTAATGTTGAACTTGCGATGCGATTTTCCAAGGTTTCAAAACGAGAACGTCTCGATCGCGCGAAAAGTCTTTTGGTAAATCTTGGACTTGGCAACCGGCTGAAACACAAACCAACGGAATTGTCAGGCGGCGAACAGCAGCGCGTTTCAATTGCAAGGGCGATAGCGAACAGGCCTGCAATTGTTCTTGCGGATGAGCCGACCGGAGAAGTGGATAGTAAGACGCGCGATGCGATAATAGAGATATTCGAGAGTTTGCGCGCGCAAGGTCAGACTGTTATCATTGTGACACACGATCAGTATGTTGCAGATCGTTGTGATCGTACCATACGGATCATTGATGGTGGTATTGCGGACGCGGAAAGTGTGTAATATTAGCCAATTATCTGGTTTCTTCGTTTATAACTTCAAGCACCAACTCGATTGCTTCTTTTATATTTGCAAGGGCGTCTTCTTTCGTTTTGCCCTGACTGATCGCCCCGGGAAGTTCCAGACACTGAACCGAGTAGCCGCTTTCTTCTTTTTCAAGTATTGCAGTGTACTTTATCACGATTATCCTTATTTGTGTTGTACAATAAAATGTGTAAGGTACACTCAAACGGGATTTGTTTAACTGTTTTTGCCCCGACTCAATCCGCCGCAGGCGGCACATCCCCATCATCGATAATTTTTTCTCATTTATTGGATAAAGTAAAGAGTATTTCTATTAACCCATATTTTTACCAATCCATTTACATACGGTTTATAAGCGGATGTTTGAATATCGGGGTTTATCAAAACCCTCTTAATTATTTTACAGACATTAGGCATAATTTTCGTGGAATATATGATTTTCAAATTGTACATCACGGTTAATCTGACTGATATGAAGGGTTTTCTAGGGTCAGTGGTGTGGAAATATGCCGCCTGCGGCGGTTGTATTGATTTTATTTTCAAGTGAAACAATCACATTTATGCTGACATCTTACCACATTTATGCAAATACTAATTATCACACCATCTCTCCAACTTCCCAACCAAGATGTTCCTTAATAATAGTATAAGCCATCCCGGGCGACACTGCGCCGACATCTGTGATTATGAGGTCAATGTATTCAGGTGGCGTTATGTCGAAAGCAGGATTCCTTACGTTAAGTTTTGGTAAACCTGCAAGAGTATCCTTATCGATAACCTCATCAATTGACCGCTCTTCGATCTCAATGAATTCTCCAAGAATGGTATTTGGGCTGAATTTGTAGGTCTCGGCTGCGGTCAGGAAGGTCGTCCGAACCTCATGTGCAGCAAGTGCGAGTTGGGATGTCCCGATCTTGTTCACAAGCGCGCCGTTTACGGCAATGGCATCTGCGCCGACTATGACCGTATCAACTTCCTTCATAAAGTATCGTACGGCAGAGTCCACAATAAGTGTGGTATGGATCCCGTGGTCAAGAAGATGTTTGCTGGTCAGGAGTCCCTGTCTTCGGGGTCGTGTTTCGGTAGCGATTACCGAGATATCCTTGCCCTGATCAAAGGCTGTAGTGATGATGGAAAGTGCTGCATGTGAATTGCAGTGGGTCATGATAACATCACCGTCACGGATGCGTCTGGCACCGATCTCACCGATCTTGTGGAGTGCATCATCAGCCTGTTTGATGAACCGTTCCGCGTTATTGATAATCTCTTTTCTTGCTTCTTCCACATCCGCAGAAGTGTATCGTGATGTCAATCTGACTGCATTTGGAAGTGATACAGCGGTTGGTCGGGTATTAACCAGCAGTTTTGCGGCATTTTCGATCAGGCGGTTGAATTCTTCGATCGATCCTGCTTCAAGACCCTCTGCATAATCACGAAGTGCGACGGCGGCGGCTTTTGCGATTCGGCCTGCGCCGCGTATTTCCATGCTGCTGATCTTATCTGCGGTATCTTGTAGGTGTTTCAACTGTTCCATGAATTATAAATTGGCTTTAGGGAATTTATAGATATCTTATTGGGCTTGCCTTCTTTTTGGATGTGTCGTTTATGACATTGGAGAAGAGGTTGACTTCGGGGCAGCCTCGGGAATGATGATTGGGGTTATACTGTGATTGTGGGTGGTATTTATCTGCGGAAAGTTAAACATAATTATATATAATATAATAAAAATAATTATTTTAATAAACTTTTAAAATGGAGGAATTAAAATATACATAATCGATCTAATTAAAACGGCGCTTACTAAGTGGTCAGGAAGATTTAGTAGAAAGGAATACATTATTTTTTTACTGGGCGCATGGGGAATTAGCATAGTTATTGCAATTTTAATGGGTGTAATCACAGGTTTGTTGGCATCTTCATCAATTGAAATAGTTGTAACGCTGCTTTCAGTAATTTTCATGGTTTGGTATCTTGTAGTAACGATTGCCAGTTTAGGAGCTGTCGTTCGAAGATTACACGACACTGATCGTTCCGGTTGGTATATATTAATAGGTCTCATTCCATTGGTTAATCTGGTCTTGCTTTATTGGATATTCATTGTGCCAAGTAAAGAAGTTGGAGAAACACGTTGGGGATAAAATCCTCTATATTTAATTTTACTTGGATCATATGATCCAAGATTTTTCATTTTTTCATTCCGACTCAATTTTTTATTAACCAAAAAGCCTCATAGCAGGGGCACTGCCGGCTATTGGGCTTGCCCTCTTTTTGGATGTTTCTTTTACGGCACTGGAGAAGAGGTCGACTTCCGGGCAGCCACGATAGATAATATTGCTTTAAATCTCGTTTTTATTTATAAGCAACCCAATGTAATCTTCTTGAGACATTGGACAATTAATTAAATCCAGTAATTCATTCTTTGAATTCAATTTTAGTTGTTTCTGCATTGCAGATAGTAAACCATCACTATATTCATTCGAACCATGGCTTATCTTCGTTTTAATGTGAGTCCTTTGATTGTTATAATAAAACCAAAAATAAGTATGATGAGTTTCCTCAGCTTCAAATCCTTTAGTTAAAAAAGAAGGTATTTGTATAGCTGGTGCAGCGTTGTTGTGCAGAGTGCTTAATAAATTCATGATAAAAACGATCCTACAACCCGCGCGTGCGCGGCGTTGCCCTGCATACACATCGAATTTTCAATCACTTCCAGCGCATTCCACCGTTTTCTCTACACTTTTTGCTAACGATTTCGATTATTCAATTTAGTATATAGGGACCGTGCCGCCTGGCGGCGGTCGCATTCTTTTTAGTTTCATATAGAATAATCACATTTACGCAGCCATCATACTACATCTATACAAATACAAAAGAAGAAACAATTTTCCTAGTTTTGATCTTCAACTGAAACACCTTTAACAAAACTAAGAATATTATATTTTATTTGTCTTGCTTTTTCAGTGAGTTTATCATCAGATTCTTTTGAATAGACATCCCACATAACAAAAAATTCTTCCTCAAAATCCTTTTTTAACTGTTCAATATCAGGATCGACCAAAAAAATATCCAATTCATCATTGGAACATTCCCATAAATCACCAGAAAAATTTAAATTAATCTCAATTGGGCGCTCAAGTTGAATTTGATGATTGTCCCATTTAATATTTTTAAAGGCATGTAAACTACTATAAGCAGGCACATCTTTTTTCGGCAAGTTTAAAAAAGAAGTGAGACTGTCATCTACATATACAGAACCTAAAGCGGGTACGATTTTCGAGATTGCATTAAAGTCAATGACTCCACGAGGATAAAGATTATGGGAATGTGCATTCAACATTTTTAGACTTGATTCATTTACTGAAAACATGAATTGATGCGCTCTTTGAATCGTTGAAGATTCATATCCATTTGTAGGACTCAATAATTGAAATGAACTGGTATTATTCACTGATTAATCCCTCTAAGATATTTTCAGATTCTTTCATTGCATCGCTGTGTCTCTCAATAATGTTAGAAATTTGTTTTGT
>JAUSPM010000003.1 GCA_030655675.1 Methanosarcinaceae archaeon
ATGAATCCAACGACCGTCTCGATGCACAGGATTTTGAATTCTTTGCCAATGCACTCCCAAGATCAGAACACTGGCGTGCATACAGGCACTTTTCTGATTCAGTTGCCTATGTGGACATCGAAACCACCGGATTATCACCAAACCGCGACGACCTCACTGTCGTCGGAATATACGATGGAAAGGATACAAAGACATACGTGCGCGGAATAGATCTTGATGATATCGTTGAAGAACTCGCAAAGTACGAACTCCTCATCACGTTCAATGGCGCACGTTTTGACCTGCCATTTATCAAACAAAAATATCCTCAGATAGAGTTCAACCAATTGCATATCGATCTGATGTACCCTCTGCGACGCATAGGTCTTCGCGGCGGGTTGAAGAATATCGAGCGTACGCTCGGGATATCGAGAAGTGACGAAACAACAGGGATCGATGGTTTTGAAGCAGTGCGTCTGTGGCGCAGATACGAACGCGGAGAGAAGGGTGCGCTTGAACTGCTGCTCGAATACAACCGCGAGGATATTGTCAATCTTGACACTATTATCGGGATGACGCATCAGAAGTTTGTGGATAATACGTTTTCGACTGCGAGTGAAAAATATTAAAACACTGTATTTGTTTAGCGATTTTTGATGCCGAGTCAATCCGCCGCAGGCGGCATATCCCTCCTCCACCAATGAATTTCTTCTCTTTTCGCATTTAGTGGACGAAATGAATTGTCTTGTAGTCTTGTAGTCTTGTAGTCTTGTATATATGATACTCTGTTTTTGTAGATTACGTGACTTTTAAATTATACATTACGATTAATCAGACTGATATGAAGAATTTTCGAGGGTCGGTGCTATGGCAATACGCCGCCTGCGGCGGTTGTGTTGGTTTTAGTTTTATAGATAAAAATCTAATTTGTGCAGCCATATAAATACAAAAAAATAAACCTCTGCGGCATAATCGCATATTATATATTACAATGACAATATTACAAATCTAACATGACAAAAATGTCCTTAATGGCTCCGGCGGAGTCGATGGAAACTACAAAGAACGTAATCTCTGCGGGCGCGGATGAGATATACATTGGATTGGAAACGCCCGGATTTGCAAACTTGAACCTGTCAGGACGCGGACGCAGTTGCAATGTCACGACACCGGATCAACTGCATGATATCGTCGAGTATGCACACAGCCACAGTGTCCAGGTCGATTATACTGTAAACACACCCTATCTTGGTGACGGGCTCGAAAATATGTTCATCGAACATGTAATGCGGGGTGTAAATGCAGGCGTGGATGCACTTATAGTGGGGGAATTCGGCGCACTGGAACTTATCAATGAACTCGACCTCGGACTTCAGATACACGGAAGCGTGCTTCTTAATACATTTAATCAGGGACAACTTGAACTCCTGAAAGACATGGGCGTGAAAAAGGTCGTACTGCCATTCAAGGTGACACTTGACGAAATACGAGAACTTAACAAAACCGGAGTGGAACTTGAACTGTTCGGTCAGTTCGGATGCTCGAACATCAATGGTACATGCCACTTAATACACAGCGCGGATGAATCCATCAACTTCGGACTGCCATGTCGTGCAAACTACAAGGTCAGTGTTGACAACAGGCTGCACCCGATCCTTGACGCAGGAATGGACTGTTCACTTTGCAGCATTCCCGATCTGATGGACGCGGGAGTCGCAGCCCTGAAGGTTGTAGGGCGGTGCATGAATCCCGAAATGATAAAGACCATCATAGGATTATACCGCAATGCTATCGACATGTCGGAAAAAGGTGGGAACGCAGGCGATATCAAATCACATGTTCTTGAGGAGATTCCTTTCTGGCAGATGATGTGTGAACAACAGCGATGCAAGTATATGAAAACACCAATTGCAGATTCGTATATCTGATATAATGGGGAAATTGAAAATGCCGCAAATTGAGATCAGAACTGCAAATTATGAAAAAAACAGACTTAGAGCAATCATCGAAACCTCATCCGACAACGGTGCAGGTGTTGGTATCGGGAGCGAGGGATGCCCATATAAACTTCCTGACGCAAATTTGGTTGCAGATACACTTGAAAAACTGGATGCCCTTACAGTGATCACCCCGATTACCCCGCAACACCACTACGATTCCGTGATCAAATATATTAAGGATATCTCCCCTCTTGGCGACCGTATCAATCTGGTGGTAAACGATGTCGGAATCCTCTATGGGATGCAAAAAGAAGACCTTACAAACTCATTTGATGCGATTACGGCAGGACGTGGAATTGTTCACACCTCGGAAGGATGTCCCTGGGTTGACCATCTCCTTCGTGATGAGACTGATAACATAAAACAGGCATATCTCCAGACAAATCTGAACTACCATCGCACGTTCAATTTCTTCTCAAAACTCGGCATGACCGAAATTGAGACCGACCTTTTACCAAGAACGATAAAAGCCGCAGCAGCCCTTGATTGTCCTGTGGGGGTGCACGCCGAATACGTACTTGTTGCATACGCACGTTCATGCCATACCGCGCGGTTCTACAAAGAAACTCCGCCCGCATGTGTACAGAGATGTAACAGCAGGATCGATATCGAACTGCGGGATATGTTCGACCTTGCCAGTACGCCGCCAGGATTTGCTGAGCCGAGTGATGAATTGAAAGAGATATATCCCCCGCTCCAGTTGCTTGGAAATTCCATTTACATGGAAAGCGATTGTACCTCGATCAAGGGGATAGACAAGGTTATTATCAATTCAGACATGTACGAAAGTGCATCACTTGGAGATATTATCCAAAAGTGGAATGCGGTTTGAATTTCATATAAAATATTTTCACCGCAGAGTGCGCAGAGAACGCAGAGTTGTTAACTGGATTGCAACTCATCTCTGCGGCCTCCGCGTCCTCTGCGGTAAAATTACCAAAAAATTAAGTTTTTTGACCAAAAGAACAGGAATTTACACAAATGCCTCCTGATATCTCCCAGATACCGGACTCTCCTGGCGTCTATCTGATGAAGGACAAGTCCGATACCGTGATCTATGTGGGTAAAGCACGTTCCCTTAAAAATAGGGTGCGCCAGTATTTTCAATCCCAGAAGAATCAGTCATCAAAGACAAGGACACTTGTCGGGCACATTGAAGATCTGGAATACATTGTAACGGATTCGGAAGTTGAAGCACTTGTGCTTGAAGCGAATCTGATACGGAAACATAAACCGCGTTACAATATCCAGTTAAAAGATGATAAGCGCTACCCTTACGTTAAAGTTACCATCAATTCCAGATTCCCGAAGATATTCATAGCGCGCCGCCGCTTGATGGACGGTGCGATCTATTTTGGACCATATACGAATGTAAAAGCCATCAGAAAAACACTTGACATTATCTCCCAGATATTCCAGATACGAAGGTGCCATAAAAAGATCAGTGGAAAACCAGTGCGACCTTGTCTCAATTCTCACATAAAACGCTGTCTTGCACCATGTACGGGCAAAGTTAGTGAAGATGAGTACATGGGACATGTCATGGATGTTGTCAAATTCTTAAAAGGCGATGTGTCCGGCCTGATAAAACAATTGGAAAACAAAATGGATATGTTTGCCTCCAAACAGGAATACGAGGCTGCAAGCATGATTCGTGACCAACTTGTTGCAATCAAGTCGCTGTCACTTCAGCAGGTTTCAACTGTGGGTTCGGATGATATGGATGTTATCGCCGCAGTCTCTGGAGAGAGTGAGATATCCGTACAATTGTTTTATGTTAGGGATGGAAACATGGTTGGCAGGGCAGATATCTCACTCACCAAAGGTGGTATCGAGACTAAAATGCCTGATGTTCTGGCAGAGTTCATCAAACAGTATTATCTGGATTCACCGATTCCGCCAGAAATACTTGTCGAACATGAGATACCTGACAAAGATCTTATTACAGGGTGGTTGAGCCAAAGATCCGGGCACAATGTAAGTATTAATGTGCCATTGCGGGGACAAAAACGAAAACTTCTGGACATGGCTGCAAAGAATGCAAAGATGTCAATGGAATTGGCGCAACTGAAACCAAAGCCGCACGAAG
>JAUSPM010000028.1 GCA_030655675.1 Methanosarcinaceae archaeon
ATGAGAGGGTAACAGGTTTAGCTACGGGAACGTGATCCCAAACAAAATACTCGTTATCCCTCTCGACCTACTTAGATAGTAGGTGACAAGATACATTTTTTTGTTGCTCTTGCAATAAGGGGTATATACGAACAAATACAACAGATGTATTGACAGCGATTGAAACTTCGATGTGTATTCAAGGCAGTGGTGAAGAACGGTGCCGCGCTACGCACGGATGGTAGTACCGTTTTTATTTTCACCCATAAATCCGCATACGCTACAACACAACTTTAGACCGACTAAACAAATACTATTCTTTTATCGTATACATTTTATACGTAAAATGTAGTTTTATGTATGCAGGCGACTCTGCCTGCAACGTATGTTTTTTTTAGTTTCAAAAAAAGATGCGGGTATTGTGTAATACCCTTTATCTAGAACATTGAATACACTTCTTCGTGTGGATGGATCACGAATCCGGTTGGTGTGATATCATACGGGTGGATCTTTTTGCTGTGGTCGGAGCCGCGCATTTTGTATATCTCCATGCTGCGCATACGCACGTTCTCATGACGTTTGTAGTAGAGCACTACGGTTCCTTCCGTGACGAAATTTTCAACACCGAATCGCGATTGTTTTGTATCATCTATGATTTCACATGTCATCATTGATGTTAACCCCAGCACTTCAAGTGTTGTGCTGAGTTTGAGTAGTTCGATCCTGATCTTTGCGGGGTCTTGTAGATTAAAGCCTATGGATGTGGATGAATCGATGAGTGCGCGTTTTGCATTGATATCGTCTTGTGCCGCGATTATCTGGTCCATCATGGAGCGCATGTCGAATGGGCGGACATCTACGTATTTTTCCTGTGAGGGAATTCCTATTTTTGTGGAGCATGCATCAATGATGGCAAGTTTACCTTCATCTTCAAGTTTCTGGAGGTCCCATCCGAATCGTAATACGTTCTCCCTGATTTGATCGGGGCGCTCTTCAGTTGCGACTATGATCCCGTTTTCTCCATATTTAACAATGCCGTTGTAGATGAACTGGATCGAGAAATTAGTTTTTCCGGCACCGGATGTGCCTGATATTAAATACGTATTATCTCGCATAAGTCCTCCACCACAGAGTTCATCAAAGCCGGATATGCCGGTTTTCACTCTATTATTAGCATCATCCATTGAGATCTCTTCAGAAATCGCCCCGTCAAACATTTTATAGATCACTCCTCGTGTTATAGTTAAATGTGATATATGGTGTAAATTCAAATTAATTATGGTAATATTTGTTAAGTTGTAGTTTGAAGTTATGTTACATATATTTTATTAATCTTATTATAAATACGCTGTATATATATATTTATTGAATTTGCAGAAGGGGGCTGTTCCGAAATCCAGTAATTCCAGTGAAAAAGGAATTAAATTTCACCGCAGAGCACGCTGAGTGCGCAGAGAATCTCACATTGGTAACTCTGCACTCTCTGGATTTACGCCATCTGGGTGGGTCGGTGCATCCGACCCTAAACCCATGAGGATTGGGATTGCGGTAATTATTATGGTTCTCTTTAATATTGTGTGGGTAACATCACTATTCAGGATATGTTTTCAAACATGGAAATCACATTGCCTGAATTAATGGACCGGATGAACAAGATTGACAGGATATGAGCGGTCTGCTCCATCCTGTAAATCCTGTTCATCCCGTCAAATCTTTACCCACACGATGGGGGGAGATCCATTATTATGAACAACTTGTTGGATTGTATGAAAATTGAACTGTGCCAAGAATTGTACTTCTATGCCGCAATTTATAAATAACCGGACTTACAAGATAATCTTTATGAGCCGGTTTATTAATAGACAAACAGAACTTGAATTTCTTGAGAGGAAATACGACACACATGAGTCTCAATTAATTATTCTTTATGGTAGAAGGCGGGTTGGAAAAACGGAACTGATAAAGCAGTTCTGCAAGGGGAAGGACTCTATTTATTTCCTTGGGGATCAGAGGGGGACATTGTTAAACCTTGAACGGTTCGCCGAGAAAGCCGCCGACCATTTCGATGATGTTGTTCCGCGCGTAGAAAGTTTCTACGACCTTTCGAAATATCTCCTGCGCAATACATCAGATAAAAAATACATTATTGTAATAGATGAATTCTCGTATCTAATAGAACGTGATGATACAATTCCTTCTGTTTTTCAGGTAATATGGGATGAATCCCTAAAAGGTAAAGACATAATGCTCATCCTTTGTGGCTCATCTATTTCTATGATGGTTGAAGGGGCACTCTCTCAAAAATCACCACTTTACGGAAGGCGGACTGGACAGTGGATGCTTGAACCATTGAAAGCGCACCATATACCTCAGTTCCATGACGGGATCGATGTTGCAACGGGTATTGAATTTTACAGCATTCTTGGCGGAGTTCCATTATATATTCTTGAATTCGACCCGCAAAAGAATGTATTTGAGAATATAAATGAACATATCCTGACAAAAGGTGAGTTTCTGCATGAGGAAGTGGAAACATTGTTGAAAGAAGAGTTGAGGGAATATTACCTCTACATATCCTTATTTGAGGCGATCGCAAAAGGCAGGACACGCCTTGTTGAGATCTCGGATTTCTCGAAGATACAGCAAAAGGACCTTCCGAAGTATGTCGGCACCCTGATGAAACTTGAACTTATAGGAAAAGAACACCCTGTGACTGAAAAAACAGGAAGCAAAAAGACAAGATACTACATTAAAGATAATTTCTTCAAATTCTATTTTAAGTATATTCACCCCAACAAGAGCTATATAGAATCGGGCAATGGTGAGAAGGTGCTCAAAATAATTGAAAATAATTTCGATGCATTTGTTGGTGCCGAGTTTGAAAACATTGTTAAAGACCTGTTCAAAAGTCCTGATACAAATATTAAATTACCATTTTCGTTCAACATGATCGGCAGGCAATGGGGCAAGATAAAAAATGCTCCAAAGGGGAAGAACACGTATGAGATCGATATAGTTGCTTTTAACGATGATACGAAGGATATTGCTTTTGTAGAATGTAAATGGAAGACTCTCAGTGAAAATAACGCACTTGGCGTCCTGAACGATCTTGTGGCGAAATCAGATCTTGTGCAGTGGAACAATGATCAGCGAACCGAATACTTTGCCCTTGTTGCAAAAAGGATCGAAGGCAAGGATGCACTCAGGAAAAAAGGATTTGTTGTGTTTGATCTGGATGATATTTGAGAAGTGAACTGCCTTCCTGTTGCTATACAGTAAGGAAGGGGCAGTTCATCCCATCCATGACAATAAATTTGAAATCAAACATATTTCCCACATTATTCACTTTTTAATCTTCAACCACAAATTCGACAATGTATGAACATTCCCCCCTGATTTAACGGATTTATATTATAATCTTGTCATAAAAGTTCGACATTTACCGTTAATCACATCGATATTTGCCCCTGCTATGCGATAATCTTCCTAAATTAGACCACAAAAGGTTTAATAGGGTATTCATTAATAGAACACTTGCAATCCAATATGACGGGATTCAGAGGGTGATGAAGTCCCCTTCGGCAATGGACGATAATTATTATTGTTCACTTGATGAAGGATGATGAAATGCATCAAATGATGTGTTTGATCTTACGATTATCATTTACCAAATTAAATGTTAAATATTAAAATTAAATTCGGAGGAAAAGATTTATGAAAAGATTTACAACAATCGCACTGGCTGTGTTGATGGTCTTGACTGTATTATTATCAGTCATTCCAGCAAGTGCATTAGAAGTACGAGGCACAGTTGTAGATTCAGGCAATGGCGATGCAGAAGCTAACATGACCTGGACTGCAAACAACTTTGCAGCGTTTTATTATGATTTAAACGACGCAGCAACTGCAAAAGA
>JAUSPM010000011.1 GCA_030655675.1 Methanosarcinaceae archaeon
GATTTTTTTGACCGTGCTAAGAATTTCTTGAACTCTCGCATTTTTAGACATTAATTGATAAATTTGTTTTTTAAACTATATAAACTTTGTCTAATTTAAGTGGGTCGTATTTTCAATTTAGCCGAAAGTCATGTAATAGTATTATGAATCAGTATATTAGAATCACCACTTAAAGATATTCCAGCGTTGTTACTAGAAATGGTGTTTTTTGTTAATTTATTATAGTTCCCTACATAAATGTAAAATCCATAGTTGGCATTATCAGAAGCCGTATTATTTGTTAATATATTGTAATCAGATTCGATCCAAAAACCATAACCATTATTAAAAGCATTATTTTCTATTAACGTACTTCCCGCGTGAATAGTAAATCCACGGTTTGTATTGTTATAAGCAGTGTTGTTTGTCAAAGTATTGCTAGAACCAGTTGTATAAAATCCATAACTGTTACTGTAAGCAGTATTGTTTGTCAAAGTATTGCTAGAACCAGTTGTATAAAATCCATACATGTTACTGTAAGCAATGTTGTTTGTCAAAGTACTGCTAGAACCAGTTGTGTATAATCCATAACTGTTACTATAAGCAGTATTGTTTGTAAAGATATTGTCACTGCTATCACTATAAATCCCAATCTTCGTGTTGCCATATGCAGTATTATTAGCCAAATTACTGTTTCCAGAACTGCTTAAATACATACCATAGTTATTGCTTGTTGCAGAATTATTAAAAATTGTACTATTTCCAGAAAAGTACCAGTTAATACCATAATTATTATTTTGTGCGAAATTGTTTAAAACGGAAATATTATCTGAATTGGATATATATGCCCCTCGATTGGTGTTCGAACTTAGGTTGTTACCAATCAGTGAATTGTTATGAGAGTACAGTAGATAAATTCCTTCTGTATTATTATAAACACTATTATTCTCAATAGTATTATCCATAGATTCAAACACATAAACCCCATAATTATTGAACCCGGCAGTACTGTTCAAAACATTATTATTATCAGATTTGATCTTAATACCACTATCCGCATCTCCACCATTCCAATCCGTTCCGCTTCCAGTGACATTGAATCCATCGATTGTACTTCCACCAGAGGTAATCGTTATCGCAGTTCCACTACCACTAGCATTTACGAGCGGCATTCCAATCCCTTTTAATGAAAGTGTTTTGTTCACAACGACATTTTCAAGATATGTGCCGCTTTGAACTTCAATGACATCCCCCGTGCTCGCGTTGTTGATCGCCGCCTGAATGCTCATATAGTCAGCGCTGCCTCCGCTGGCGTTCACTGTGATCGTTGCAGCACTGGCTGAACTGACAGTGAACAATAAAAAAGCAATTGCAATGCCAACCATAATCTTTGCGGTATTATTTATTAGTATCATTTTTCCATCCCATGTAATATTCTATAATTACGTTTTTAATATTTTTATTAAAATTTTAGTTGATGATACTCCCCCCAAGTATATAAATTCTTTTTACTACGATAAACGTATTATTATACGAAAGACATAGTTACAACTCATCAAACAGTGCACCAAATATCCAACATGCAACCTTCACTGTTATACAAAAAACATTTTTGTGACATACTGGTTTCACTAGAACACGAACCAAAATCATTCAATAAACTGGAAAAAATAATAGGGGCTTATCCTGATACACTCAACAAGCGACTAAAAGAAATGGTTAGATGCGATTTGGTTGAGCCAATTATTTATGTAGTAGACGGAAAAAATAGAATCAAACATCGTTTAACGCCAAAAGGTCAACAACTTATACCCAAACTTAAGGAATTTATTAAACTTTCCGAAGAACTTGAATCATCACTTTTATAACGATGATGCAAATTGTGCATACAAAATTGGCACTTGTATAGTTGGTTAGAATTTTACTATACTACTTTTCAGGTACAAGTACTTAAAACTTTTATTTTAAAGTATAAGTTTCTATATATTTTGGAGGATAATTAAATTCCTTTATCGATTCCCATTCTTCCATATTACGTTTTTTCCAATCGTCTGATGGATCTATATTAATCATTATTCCAATTTTATCTCTTTTAAATTCGGTTTCACATTCAGGACATTTGAAACTACTATTTATTATTATATTCTCAAAATCAAATTCGTTGCAAACACCACACTTATACTCCTTTTGATCAGACTTCATATTTTATTCGCCACTTGAGATCGTCGAAAATGTGGTAAAATCGAAACATTCCAATTAATGTTTGCAAGTGAAACGTTACGAAGCGCTGTACTGCATTTATTAAATAAGTTAGAATGACTCGAAATGTGGACTTTTCCTACAGTCTTATTTAATTAAAATGTACGCTCTATAATAAATATTAATGAGTTTTTCCTTCTCTCAGTCAATATCAATTTATTCCATCTCGCAATTACCATTTTGTTTAAAAAACATCATATAATTATAATACGCTAAAAATACTTCATGACTACTTTTGTAAAAATGTGTATCCATTGTTTTATCACTGGTATATTTGTTTTTAGCATGTTTTAAACATGTTCCATGGTTACAATTGCTGCCACAATCCTCTATAAGGTTTGTCCATTCATCTCTACTAATACCTTTATATTGTTTTCCATGATATTGATGAAAACCAAAAAGTTCGTAATGGAGATTATTCATTATTGTATGTCCTTTTGCAAAAGGATTAATTGTAGGGCCAAGCCAAGTTCCAAAAAAATGTAACAATGACATATTGTTATATGATTTTATTTCTTCCCCATCTATTGTACCATCAATGATAGAATCTCTTAATATTCTACACGTTTCTTTTTTTATAGGTGTTTCTCTCATTTTATCAAAATGTTTCTGTATAAGATTTTTAAAATCCCTTCCACTATTTTCGAATTTTATACAAAGTGGATATTTTGTCAATGTTATGATACTGCCCATTTCTGGAATTTCCCAAATAATTGTATCATTGGATAAATCAATAATTTTAATTGATTTTGTTTTTTCTGACAAATCTCTTGGTTTATCTGGAATCATAATAGCACATTTTATAGATTATTCTAAGATATATATATTTTGTTCTCTTTTTTGGTGCCTAAATTGTAATTAGGAAATATATTCTGAAATCTTGACCTTTGTGAGGCAAAAGTTGCCCATTCATTTAGCATCATATTCTTGTTCAATTACTATTACTATTATTATTATTGAATAGTTTCCAGAAAATCAATAATAATTTTGTACGTATTTTTAGCTGCCTCAGCGCTATTCAACCATCCAAGGACTGGTTTTGTTTCATCGATCTTTTCTCCAGTCTTTGCTTCATGAAATTTTTGCATCTCATTAAACCAATCAGGCATACTTATTTCAGGTGGAAGAATGGGCTTAAAGTCATCATTCCCAACTTTTCTATCCGTTTTTTGCAACATAATTCTTGTAGCATGCCCGAAAAAATTTCGCGCATACATCATTGCCTTAAAAGAATCGGATTCGTTTCTTATTATATTTTCGGTTTTAGCGGCCTTGGGACAATATTATATTTGATTTCGAGATGCTAAGACGTTTTTTTGAGTATTTCTTACGGAAACTCATCGGTATGCGGCGGCATTTTTGTCCCAAAGCCGGTTTTAGCCCAATCAATAAGACATCCGAGATTCATTTTGTTGAGCTTTGTCTCCTTTAATTCACCTTTGTATATTCGTTTGTACATCTTACTACTATCTTTTAAAGTTTCGATTTCATAAATTGAACTTAATTGTTCTTCAAGAGCGATAGCACAAAAGAGGATTGTTACAGGATAAGCTCCAATTTTATATGTTTTAGTCGCTATATCAAGATCATAATCTACATATCCATCAATTTTTCGAAGTTTTTTCCATTTATCTTCATAAATTGAGAATTCCATACTTTCAAGATAATTGATATTATATTAAAACTTTTTGATTCAGTTCAGAAGTTATACATTTTTATTATTGTGTGCACATAATGTTTTAGAGAGCACAAATCCACCATCTGCAATAACTACCCCGTACTAATAGCACAAAATCTTCCGCGCGGTTTACGAACAGACTTCCTATCGGCAATAATCATAAACGAGATCTTCTCTCCGATCGGAGGAGACATGCCTGTCCGTGCCTTGATCTTCTCAACGACCGTAATATGAGAGGTTGCTTGTTCTTGTAACATCGGATATGGAACTGGCCAAAAAAAGGATCACCAATATTTAGCGGATAAATATTTGACGAGATTTACATGATGCTACGACCTCGTGACATCCTGTTCATCCCGTAAATCCCGTCCATAAATTCAGGCTATACGATTGTATATTTGGCGGGCGACCTCATTTTACTTGAACATGCGCCAATGTCGTTCAATGATCTGGAAAAAACTGTGGGCGCGTATTCTGATAAACTTAATAAGCGGTTGAAATAAATGCTCCAATATGGTCTGATCGAACCGACCGTGGGTGTTGTTGGAGGGGAAAACAGGATCAAAACATCGTGAATACTTTCATTTGACAAAGTTATGTTTCTCTCTAACATCGTGTGTGTAACAAACCAAAAATATATACCCCCCAAGTACGTAAATAATAGATGGTAGAATAATGAACAACCAGATAACTGAAATAAGAAACAAAATCCTAAACATACTACAAAAAAATGATGTTAAACGAGCATCTCTTTTTGGGTCTGTCGTAAGAGGTGAATTAACAGATGAGAGTGACATCGATATCCTTATTGAGTTTGAAGGTCGAAAAAGCCTGCTAAATCTTGTGAGATTGAAAATTGAACTTGAAGAAATACTAAAACGAAAAGTAGATGTTCTAACATACAATTCCCTGCATCCTCTTTTAAAAGATAGGATACTTCGCGAACAGGAAGTAATATTATGAATAGCAGTAAAACGGAAAAGGAGCCGGGGGTATTCATTGAACACATATCGCAATGCATCGATCTTATTGAAAGTTATACCAATGATGTGACAATCGGTGATTTCTTCAATTCTGTTCAACTACAGGATTCGATCATTAGAAGAATAGAGATCATCGGGGAGGCAGTCAAAAATTTACCTGATGACATGAAAATAGATTACCCGGAAGTTCCATGGAAAGAAATTGCCGGTATGCGCGATGTTCTAATTCATGCATATTTTGGTATTGATCTGGATCTAACATGGGAAATTATTCAGGATGATCTACCGGAGTTAAAGAAAAACATTGCAAAGATTCAAAATGAAATAAAGAATCAGTCAACTATCTAATTTTGATTATAGCAACACCATTATACAATAAAACCCATATAAAAAATATGAAAGTAATTCGTGATCCAGTCCATGGTTATATCGAACTCGATAAACTAGCATTATCACTTATCGACACCCCCTCAATGCAGCGGTTGCGCCGGATAAATCAACTTGGTCTCTCAAACCTCGTATACCCCGGAGCCAACCACACCCGTTTTGAACATTCCATTGGTGTCATGCACCTTGCTACCGTTCTAACCTCGCAGATCGATTCCGTGACAACAAACGATAAGAATGAACTTCACGCCGCTGCCCTTTTGCATGATATCGGACATGGTCCGCTCTCACATGTAACGGAAGGTATCATCAACCATTACACAAGAAGAAAGCATGATGATGTGAAAGACATCCTAAAAAGAAGCGAGATATCTGAAATACTGGAGGAGCACGGTCTCAATCCCTCAAATATCGCAAAGCATATCAAAGGTGAAACTGCCATCGGGCAGATATTGAGCAGCGAGATCGATGTTGACCGTATGGATTATCTTGTCAGGGACGCGCACTACACAGGCGTTGCATTCGGTCTTGTGGACCATGTCCGGCTGATACATGAGATGCAGTTTTACGAGAACAAACTCGTAGTTACATCGGGTGGGCTGAAAGCAGCCGAATCTTTGCTTGTATCGCGATTTTTGATGCATCCTTCCGTTTATTACCATCACGTCTCAAGGATTGCTGAGACAATGTGCATACGAGCGATAGAATACCTGATCAAGAACAAAACGCTTGACCCATTCGAACTTACCGGAATGAATGATGCAAGGCTGTTTGAGACCATACGTGCAGATGAGGGATATGCAGGCGAACTTGCACAGCGCCTTGACGAACGCAGATTGTATAAACGGGCATTGTATGTCGGTTTCGAATCTGTGGGTGAGAATGTACTGCGTCACAAGGGCAATGTTGAAAGAGTGGAGGCTGAGATCGCAGGAATGGCAGGGGTCGAGCCTGGGGACGTGCTGATCGATATACCAAAGGCTCCCGATATTGCAGAGATGAAAGCGCTGATCAAAGTTGACGGTAAAATGCTGCGTCTGGACGAAGCATCACTTGTGGTTGCAACTCTTGAGAGGGCACATAAGGATAACTGGAAAATGGGAGTGTACACTCCAAAAGAACACCGCGATGCTGTTGGCAAGGCTGCCCGTGAGTTCTTTGAAGTGAAAAAAACCACAAAGCAGTTCAGGTTGACTGAATTGTGAGGGTGTGGAGTTGTGATATTGTGAGGGATATTTTGCAGCCGATAAAACAAAATGTAGGCAGGGCAGAACTGATTCTTGACCAAAAACAGATCGGGAACGATCATGTGATTACACTGACCGGAGGGGAGGAACACGTTGGTGCTATTGCTGTCGGTGTGTTCGATGAAAAAAGCGGAAGCGCGTCTGCGTCTGTAATAACATTGCCCGGGCACAGGGACGATGTGATTGCACTGGAAAGCGCGCGGCGTATCAGTGAAGTTACAAAAGCAGCAACGGTTTTTATAGTCGGCATTCATTTAGATAATATAACGAAAGATGAAATTGACGAAATAATTGTGGCTTCGGAACTGATGGTTGAGAAGTTCATAGATTCACTATAGTTATTAAAATATATACTAAAATAAAGGGGAACATGGAGGGTATTTTATGGAAATCGTAGTTGGGATAAGTGGTGCATCGGGGGTGCAATATGGTATCAGGTTGTTGAAGGTTCTTGCTGATATGAAGATCCGGACACACCTCATAATATCAAAATCCGCAAAACAGATCATACAGATAGAAACCGATTATTCACCTCTTGAAGTGGAAGAACTTGCATCAGTAGTGTACGGCGAAAAGGATTTCACTGCATCGATTGCAAGCGGATCACACATATTCGATGGCATGATCATCGCACCTTGCAGCATGAAGACGTTGGGATCAATAGCAAGCGGTATCTCGGACAATCTTATGACACGGTCAGCAGATGTTTGCCTGAAAGAAGGGCGCAAACTTATCCTGATGGTTCGTGAAACACCGCTCAGTCGCATCCATCTTGAAAACATGCTGCGGGCACAGCAAGCCGGTGCAGTCATTCTTCCGGCAAGTCCGGGATTTTATTCAAAACCACAAACCATCGAGGACCTTATCAATATCATGGCAGGACGGGCACTTGACCAGATGGGAATTAAAAATGAACTTTACAAACGTTGGGGTTAATTGATGGAGCAGAGTTGGAAGCACTCATTGCAAACTGTCTATACACTATGGCTTCGTGAGATGCTCCGATTCAAACGTTCAAAATCGCGCATAATCGGCGCCGTGGCAACTCCACTTTTCTTTCTTGTGATAATGGGTTCGGCGCTCAACACGACAGTCAGTGTCAGAAGCGGCAGTTACATTGACCACATGACACCCGGAATCATCGGGATGTCGATACTATTCTCATCACTCATGGGCGGCGTATCCATCATCTGGGACCGCGAGTTCGGATTCCTCAAGGAAATATTGATAGCACCAGTCAGTCGGTTCTATACTGCACTGGGAAAAGCATTGGGTGGTGTTACAACGGCAATGATACAGGGTCTATTGCTAATGATAATTGCAGGATTTATCGGAGTCAAATACGTATCGATATGGGGCGAGATGTTAAGCATTTTTATAATGCTTTTTATCGGACTTGGATTTATCGGACTTGGGATCGCACTTGCATCAAAGATCGAATCGCATGAAGGATTCCAGATGGTAATGACATTCATCACATTTCCGGTACTTATGACAAGCACAGCGTTCTATCCGATCGAAAATATCCCGAAATGGTTGAGCATACCGGTTCACCTGAACCCACTAACCTATGGCATAGAGGCTTTGAGATGGGCACTGTTCGGTGCATCGGAAATTCCGATCATGCAATCAATGACTGTGATCATTGCTTTTGCAGTAGTTATGGTCGGTATTGGAGGTTGGTCATTTGAGCGTGCAGGTGCATGATTATTGTACCGATCTGTTCAACGATTTGAGATTTCCTCTTTTTGTTACGTAACCTTTTTATCCGATAAAACCTATTGCAGGGAGTACCTTTCTGGGATAGTAGGGTAGCTTGGTCCATCCTCGAGCGTTTGGGACGCTTGGACCGCGGTTCAAATCCGCGCTATCCCACCAAATTTCTTAATCGTTTTTATCGTTTTTATCGTTTTTATAATTTTTATCGTTATCACGTCGATTGCTTTTATTTACAATTGTAATATACTGTATAGAAACCTTTTTTTAGTCTGGATTAAATTATTGTTTGGGGCATATATGCTAGACACATCACAGTTGGAAAAGAAGATTGAAGAACTGGAAGAGCTCCAGCGATATAATCGTGGACTTATCGAAGCCAGTATCGATCCTATGCTTACAACAGATATTGATGGTATAATCACTGATGTGAACGAGCAGATGGTGAATATCGCTGGACACTCACGTGATGAACTTATTGGAACTCATTTTAAAGAATATTTTACAGACCCTGAAGAAGCATATGAGGGTATCAAGGAAGCACTAGCCGAAAAGATGGTAAGGGATTATGAATTGACATTGATATCCCAAACAGGCAAAGAGATTCCTGTATCTTACAATGCTACTGTATTTACTGATGCAGAAGGGAACGTGAAAGGTGTTTTCGCAATTGCCCGTGACATGACCCAGTATAAAAAAATGGCACAGGATATCAGGGAATCACAATTGTATAACAGGACATTGATCGAGAGCAGTCTAGACCCGATGCTTACAACAGATACCGAAGCGATCATCACTGATGTAAACGAGCAAATGATCAATATAACAGGACGATCACGCGAAGAACTCATTGGAACTCCTTTTAAAGAATACTTCACTGACCCTGAGAGAGCATACATAGGTATAACAAAACCCCTTGCAGAAAAGATGGTCAGGGATTATGAACTTACTTTGATATCTAAAACTGGCAATGAAATCCCTATATCTTCCAATGCTGCAGTGTTCACAGATGCCGAAGGGAACATTAAGGGTGTTTTCGCAGTTGCTCGTGATATGACCCAGTATAAAAGAATGGAACAGGAGATCAAGGAATCACAGAGGTATAACAGGGGTTTGATTGAAAGCAGTATTGATGCAATGCTTACAACAGATACTGATGGCATAATCACTGATGTTAATGAGCAGATGACACGTATCACAGGACGACTGCGCGAACAACTTATTGGAACTCCTTTTAAAGAATATTTTACAAACCCCAAAGAAGCGCATAAAGGAATCGTAAGAACACTTGCAGAAAAGATGGTAAGGCAGTATGAACTAAAACTGATATCTCAAACAGGTAAAGAGATCCCTGTGTCATATAATGCCAGTGTATTTACTGATGCAGAAGGAAACGTCAAGGGTGTTTTCGCAGTTGCGCGCGACATAACTGAATATAAGAAAATGGAACAGGATATTAAGGAATCACAGAGATATAACAGGGGTTTGATTGAAAGCAGTATTGATGCAATGCTTACAACAGATACTGCTGGCATAATCACTGACGTGAACGAGCAGATGGTAAATATCGCAGGTCACTTACGTGAAGAACTTATTGGTACTCCTTTCAAGGAATATTTCACAAACCCTGAAGTAGCATATGAGGGGATTATAAATACACTTTCTGAAAAAATGGTACGGGATTATGAACTTACGCTGGTATCGCGGACAGGTAAAGAATATCCTGTGTCCTATAATGCAACCGTGTTCACTGATGCAAGCGGATACGTAAAAGGTGTTTTTGCTGTAGCTCGTGATATGACAGAACATAAACGGCTTGAAAAAGAACTAAAGAGCTACACCGAGAATCTGGAAGTTAAGGTTAATGAACGCACTGAAGAATTAAAGATACAGAAAGAGAGAGAATCTTCATACAATCAGATACTGACTACACTAAATGCATCTATAGACCTGAGCACCATGCTTAAAGAAGGGTTGAATGAAATTGTAAAACACTTGAATGCACCTTTTGGGGTGATATATCTATACGATATCGAAGAAAACGTGTTGAAACCAGCAGCAACACACGCTGTGAAAAAAGAGTTGTTGACTGCGCAATTTGAGGTTGGCGAAGGTATTCCGGGAGAGGCTGCACTTGAACGCAAAACACTGATAATTAAGGACATACCACAAGATGAGAGATACCATATTGAGTTTGGGGTTATGGGAGCTGACCCAAAAACCATAATGAGTATTCCAATTGTTTTCCATAAGAACCTTCTTGGAACGATCGTGATCGGATTCCTTACGGATGTTTCAGATGATATGCAACAGTTCTTACAGCGGGTCGTGAGCCAGTTTGGAATTGCCATTAACAATGCCCAGTCATATGACATGGTTCAGAATATGGCACAGGAACTTCAGGAATATTCAGGACAATTGGAAAAATCCAACCAGTTAAAGGATCTTTTTACAGATATCCTGCGCCATGACCTGCTAAATCCTGCCGGACTTGTACGTGGATTTACAGATGTTTTGTTGATGAAGGAAACCGATGAAAAAAACAAAGACCTGCTTAATAAAGTACACAATAATAACGAAAAACTCATCGATCTTATAGAAACAGCATCGAAGTTCGCCAAACTTGAAAGTACAGAAGAACTTGAATTTGAGCGCAATGATATTGGCATGATATTCAAAAATGTTGTAGATAATTTTGCACAACCGGCAGAAGATAAGGAAATGACAATCGAATTCCTTCCAGATGGCGAATATTTTGCAAAGGCGAACCCTATCATCGAGGATGTGTTCTCAAATCTGTTATCCAATGCTATTAAGTACAGCCCTACCGGCAGCCGGATAATTATAGATATTCAGGATGCTGACCCCAAGTGGAGAGTTTCGGTCACTGATTTTGGATTCGGGATCGCGGATGAGGACAAACCAAAACTGTTCCAGCGCTTCAAGCGTGTGGATAAAAAGGGTATCAAAGGCACAGGACTTGGGCTTGCAATTGTCAAGCGGATCGTTGAACTTCACGGCGGAGATGTGGGTATTGAAAATAATCCTGCGGGTCAGGGAAGTGTGTTTTGGGTAACGATTGAAAAAGCGTGATTACGGTTGAAAAAGCGTGATTACGGTTGAAAAAGCGTGATTACGGTTGAAAAAGCGTGATTACGGTTGAAAAAGCACGACTACGGTCACAAAGTGTTAGTGACAAAACGGTATTTGTTTAGACATTTTAACGCTGATTCAATCACTCGTAGGCGGCGTATCTCTCTGTCATTGATAAAATTCTTAAATTATAGTCTTTGTTTAGCAGTTTTTGACGCCAAGTCTAACCGCCGCAGGCGGCACGCCCCATTATCATCAATGAAATCTTCCTTTTTTTGTATTTAATGGACAAAATGAATTGTATAATAAATATTGTGCACCATTTTCGCGGAATCGATAGATTTTAATTTAAAATTATGTATAATTATATTATTAATTTGACCAATGTGAATAATTGCATACGATTAGTGGTTTGGAAACATGCCGCCTGC
>JAUSPM010000019.1 GCA_030655675.1 Methanosarcinaceae archaeon
ATTTTAAAGGTGTTTGACAATTGTGTGCAATTATCCATTTGGAGTATATTCAGTCTACAGATAACGTTTATGTAGGGCTGAATAGTTACTTATATTTTTGATCTAAAAGTGTGGGAGGTGAGAAAATGGGTGAAAAGGCTGAAGAAGGTGAGTACGTGTGCAAAATGTGCAATATGACCTTCCCCTCAAAGGAAGAGTTCGAAAAGCATCAGGATAAAGCACACAAGGACTAAATGATATTTTATGGGGCTGTGGAATGGGGTTGGCAGCCTCGGATTTTTTGTATTTTTGTTTGTGTATATTTTATTAATATGTATTGCGAGTTAATTTGACACAAGGTGTTCTTTTGTATTTTTATCGCACTATGGAATTATCGAAACATGATTTCTAATGACTTGTTGAATTAGCTAAAACTAAACAGGCAGAAATTATGAAAAGTTTTTAACTCATTACAAAGGGTATATTACTTTATTTCATTATTATAATAATGCTATATTGAATAAAGGATGTTGAAACATAAAATGGCTCTTTCTCTCAACAAAACAAAACTTGACAATCTTACAACTGATATCTGGAACTCCGCAATACGACTTCGCGGCAAGTTCAAGGCTTACGAATACCAGAGCGCCATTCTACCGATCATCGTCATCCGGAGACTGGAGTGTGTATTGCTCGTCTGGCGCGAGGCAAAGAGCGCTGAAGTGCTGGCTAAGCGCCCAAATCACCACCCTCATCGCCTACCGCAAGTCGCTGATCCACGAATGTGTCACAGGCCAGCGGCGGATCACGGAAGCGGATGTGGCGCAGGCGCACATGGGGAGGGAAGCGAAATGATAGTTGAGGTGTCCGAAAAAATCGGACGGTTGAAAATTGCTAAGGGAGCGTGGAAAAACAACATATATAATTTCATCCATAAAAACTGGAAACAAATCTGCGTTCATCTGCGTTCATCTGCGGTTTGTATTTCTGCCCAGTTGAAAGACACGGTGGTTAGGGTATGATCCACGACAAAAACCTACCACAATCCGCCGATTTTCTCCTTTACCAGACCGAGGACGGGCAGACGCGGCTGGAAGTGACTTTCCGTGGGGATACCTGTTGGCTTTCACTCAACCAGTTGGCAGAACTCTTCCAGCGGGACAAGTCAGTAATCTCCCGGCATATCAAGAACATTTTTGATGAAGGCGAACTGAATAAGGAATCAGTTGTTGCAAATTTTGCAACAACTGCCGCTGATGGTAAAACCTATCAGATCGATTATTTCAATCTTGACATCATTATTTCCGTTGGCTATCGGGTAAAATCCCACCGTGGTACACAGTTTCGCATATGGGCTACCCAAAGGTTACGTGAATATATTCTCAAAGGCTTTGCCATGGACGATGAACGCCTGAAACAAAACGGCGGAGGCAATTACTTCGACGAATTACTGGCACGCATCCGTGACATACGCTCCTCGGAAAAAGTCTTCTGGCGCAAGGTACTGGACATCTACGCCACCAGCATTGACTACGACCCACAAACTGAAACTTCCCAGCACTTTTTCGCCACTGTGCAGAACAAAATGCACTGGGCTGCACACGGGCAGACGGCGGCAGAAATCATATACCAACGCGCTGACTCAGCAAAAGAGAACATGGCCCTCACCAATTGGACTGGCAACACTATAAGCAAGAGTGAAGTAAGCATTGCTAAAAACTATCTAAACTCCCAAGAACTCGACATACTCAACCGAATTGTTATGGCTTATCTGGAATTTTCTGAAATTCAAGCTATGGGGCGTAAGCCTATGTATATGAGCGATTGGAGCACCAAACTTGACGAATTCTTGAAATTGAGTGGTCGTGAGCTACTTACCCATGCAGGAAAGATATCACATGAGCAGTCACTCACCAAAGCACAGCTCGAATACGAAAAACACCGCACCATGCAGATCAACCTTCCATCGCCAGTGGAAGCGGATTTTGAGCGGGCCATAAAACAGCTACCAAAACCAGGATTAGGGAAAAAGGGGAGCAGAATATGAATGAAAACTCGCTTGCCTTTACAAAAGGAAGTGAGTCGGTTACAAAATGTAACCGACTGAAAATGGAAGTTGCTGACGGGAAACACAAATTATGAAAAGCTTTTAACCCATTACAAAAAGTATATACTTAGTTTCTTAATTATAATAATCTGTTTTAGAATGCAGGAAATATGAAAACGATTCGCATCTTTATCAGCAGTGTGCAAAAAGAGTTTGCACAGGAACGCGCCGCTCTGCGTGATTATTTGCGGGGGGATCCGCTTTTTCGGCAGTTCTATGATGTTTTTCTATTCGAAGATGTGCCTGCTCAGGATAGAAGAGCGGATGAGCTCTATCTGGATGAAGTGAAACAGTGTGATATCTACATTGGGCTTTTTGGTTGTGATTATGGTTCCGAAGATGTCGAAGGCCTGTCGCCAACGCAGCGTGAATTTGATCTCGCAGGTGAATTATCCAAGCCCCGTTTAATCTTTGTTAAAAAAAGTACAGCAGGTTGTCACCCCAAGATGGTGGCTTTGATCGACAAAGCTGGCAGCCAGCTCATCAGACGTCATTTTACCAGTATGCCGGAATTGATCGCCGCGGTCTATGCCAGTCTTGTCCACCATCTCGAAGATGTAGGGTGTTTGCGAACAAGACCGTTCGATGCCACAGCTGCGCGAAACAGCACATTGGAAGACATCTCGCCTGACAAAGTACAGTGGTTCCTATCCCGTGCGCGTAATGCCCGTGATTATGCTTTGGCAGAAACAACCTCTGTAACTGATGTATTAACGCATTTAGATCTTTTTTATAAAGGGACACCCAATCATGCGGCCATTTTGTTATTCGGGGTCAAACCCCAGCGTTTTCTTATCTCTTCAGAATTAAAGTGCATGCATTTTCATACCCTGGAGAAGCGCAAGCCGATTCCGTCCTACCAGATCTACAAAGGAACAATCTTTGATATGGTGGATAAGGCAGTTGATTTTGTAATGTCGAAACTCAACCGGTCTGTCGGAACCCGTGAGTTGGGACCGCAGGCGCCTGTTGAATATGACATCCCCCAGGAAGTTGTAGCGGAAGGTATCGTAAACGCAGTGGCACACCGCGATTACACAAGTAATGCGAGCGTGGAAGTACAGCTTTTCCCAGACCGGCTTGAAATCTGGAATCCCGGCACCGTGCATCCTCCGCTAACACTGGAAAAACTGCTCCTGCCACATGCCAGTCAACCCAACAATCCATTGATAGCTGAACCGTTATTTTTAACGAAATATATTGAAAAGGCAGGCACGGGAACGGTCGATATGCTTGAATGTTGCCGAAAGGCAGGTCTAAGACAACCCGAGTTCCGGATAGATGCGGGTTTTTTCATCCTGACTATTTGGCGTAAAAAAATTGAGGCAATAGAAGGCAAGGCGGAATCGATTGTAGAGCTTTTACCTGACCGGCACCATGTTGGCACCATGTCGGCACTAAGTCTGCACCAAGTTGAAACATTGAATAAGTGCTTGATTGATACTGGAATAACTGAACTTATGGAAATTGCGGGAAGGACAGACCGCACCAAGTTCAGGAACCATGTTCTTAACCCCCTAATTGAGGCTGGGTTTTTAGAAATGACGGTTCCCGATAAGCCGCGTAGTAGTAAACAGAAATATCGGGTGACTGAAAAAGGGCAAAACCTTGTGACAAAACAGAAAAATGAGGAATCCTGATAATGAATAGCCAACATAACCAATCTATGACAGATATGGTTCAGACGATAGGAAAACTTGCAGTGGCACAACAGCAGATTGCACATCAAGCAGAACAGCAATACTCCTCTGAAGTTGAGGCTATAATACAAGAAAAAGACCGTGATCCCCAGCGCATCGAACACTTGCTTGACGGAATGCTTGATTTTTGTTTCGATGATGAGATGTTGCATTTATACAAAAAGCTCTGCCGCTATTACTACAAGATCGATCCCGTGGCAACCGCTTCGTATGTCTATGCATATCGTGAAATGTGGGATGAGGAAGAAGATCAGGAATAACAATGGCGCAAAAGAAACCACCCGAACTAAAATTCCAGCAGCATATTGCTGACTTCCTAGTCCGCGAGCACAAGTGTGGTGTACTTGAACAGACCGACATAACGGACACCGAGCATTTCATAGCCGAAGACCAGATATGGTCTTTCCTAAAAGCAACCCAGAACGACACGCTCAAAAAGCTCACGGATGATTACGGAACGGACGCGCGGGATGAGGTGTTTAAAGCTCTGCGCAAAGAACTGGGGCACACGCCACTATGGATGCTTATGCGCCACGAGTTAAAAGTACGTGGGTTGGAGTTCAAGCTCTTTTACTCAAAACCCCGCTCTGCCGAGAGTGCTGCCGCCAAAAAATACGGCGAGAACCGCATTACTTTCCGTCCACATTTCTACTTCGGCAAGACCAATCAGGAGATTGATTTCGTCTTCTTCTTAAACGGCCTGCCTATTGTGGCGTTGGAGCTAAAACACGAGAAAAACCAAAACGTCCATGACGCTGTCACACGACTACCGTATTTCCTTGCCAGATGCCGGGCCGGACCCCCAAGTGCACTGCAGATATCCAGTATCGTTGCAGATTTATTTAGACTTAGACTTACACTCACTCCGGCTTTTTGTGCCAGAGCATCCGTTTCAGCCTCTCCGCCGACATGGATCTGTTCACCCATCAGCATTTCCCAGAGAATACCTGCCGGGCCTTCATAGACCTCATTGACATCCTCTACAGTAAAATCAAGTTTCCTGCCCCTCTCGATAGAATTCAAAAATATCATCTCCTAATTCTAACAATTCGGATAGTTATCGGGATTTCTCCAGCATCTGGGGTCCGCTGCAAGAATATCCCCATTCTCATAAAATGCGGTAGCCCTGCAACCCCAGCACACAGAATTGTGCTCGCATACACCGCAGTTACCCGGAAGATTTGCGGGATCTCTCAGATCAGTCAACAGCAGTTCATTTTTGTGATCTTCCACTGCCTGCTCAAATGAAGTATCATAGATGTTTCCAAATCCTTTCCTTATCACTGAGCAGGGAGTCAGATCATCGTCAATAGTAACGCAGATCACGCCCCCGCAATAGAATTTATTGGCATCCATAGTGCTCATGGAAAGTTGGGATGTAGCATAGTTTACTTCATCCCGAACCTCACATGCTTCTTTAATATCCTGAATAACAGGGATCCAGTCAGTGTGCTCACCGGCAAATCCTGTCTTGCACATCTGGGTAAGGCAGGTTCTCATACCCAATTTCTCGAAAAAATATCTGGTAGTTTTCTTAACATCATCCCCTGCCACCAGTTTGGTGAAGGTGATACAATTGATCATGTTCTGCGGTTCTTTTCCAAGTGCCTGAACATTCCCGATCCCTTTCAGGATGGAGCGGATCTTCTTTCCGGGATCACCGGTATGCAGTTTTCCATATATGCCCTCATCCAGACTGTCCAGATGTACAGAAATAAATCCACCTTCCGACACTTCAACCGCCTTTTTGGCAACTTCGATGTTCTCAAGTGGTATTCCGCTGGTCCAGAGATTGTTTTTCAAACCGTTGTCCATAGCATACTGCATCAATTCAAACCAGTCACTCCGAAGGAGTGGGTCACCGCCCAGCCAGTCGATTGCTTTTACTTCCATCTTTGCCGCACAGTCCAGTATGTCTATTATTTGTTGGGAAGGAAGTTCTTTCATAGGAGCATCAACCGAAGATGCGTAACAGTAACGGCACCCCTGCTGGCAGGTAAGATTTGATTATATCTGGACAGTGTAGACCTTGTTCTCCTCAAAATATCTTTTTTCTTCAGAATAATCCGGGTGAAAGCAGCCGTACGTGATTATAGATTCAGATTCAGTTTCCATTCATATTCCCCCATTTCCTGATATTTGTTTTAGTATATATTTCACTTTGAGTGAATTTCTTTGACCCTTCCAACCTGGCCGTTTTCTAACTGAACTTTTATTCCATGCGGGTGATTTGAGGATTTTGTCAGGATATTTTTTACAATGCCCTGGGTTATTTTTCCGCTTTTCTGATCCTGTTTTAGAACAATGCCTACGCTTAGTCCTGGTTTTATGTTTACCCTGTTAGTTCCCTGGTTCATGTTATGTTCCTACTAAAATGTAATTTTCAAATTAAGGTGCAAAACGACATCCCGTTTTGTTGTATTCCTATCCAATCTAATCCAATCCAATCCAATCCAATCCAATCCAATTCCATACTGTTCTATTATATTCTAACTTATGGTGTCCTATCATATCATTCTCCAAGGAGCTTGATCGAGATCAGAGGTAATATGATCATAAGCATGGACCAGACAAAACCAACTTTATCTACAGGGAATCTTCCTATTTTTTTGACAAACCGTTCCATTATGGCCAGAATGACTAAAACGAACAGCATTGCATTGAAAATACTGGTTGACACATGGTGTTCGAATGGAAGATATGTATCGAAAGGTTCGGGGTTAAACCACCGGACTAAGAAGAATACCAGGGACATGTGGGCAAGGCCGATGTGTGCAAAGGTCATCATATGGATCTTGAGCCAGGCATTAAATATGGGATTGAAATGTATCAGTTCAGAATCTCTCCCCCTCTCTACAAGATACAAAACGATCATCAGCCCCAGGAATCCGGTGGCAAGTGCGGTGACAGTGCTCCATGACCAGAATGCAAGCATGGTTGGTACTGTTAATAGTGTTGATAAGAGTGCAGTCAACTGACATGAGATCTTCTTGAAATGAAAGCCCAATCCCACGGTAACGAAAATGATGGGAAGTGCGAAATTGTGTCCCCACCTTGGGTCTAATTTGAACATGAAAAAGGCAGGGCCAATCCAGAATATTAGCCATAAGATACCCAGAATAAGGATCCCATTGCTCGAAGTCATTATTTTATCAGTATCGAGTTTAAACTTAAACTTAATCGGTCCTAACTGCATGATCCCACTCATATAAGTTTGTTAACTTTTTGTATATGTTTAGCTGATATTCCAGATACAAAAATCTGACATACGAATCGAAACCAAAAACAGTGCGACCGCCGCCAAGCGGCACGTTCCATACCTACCATCCGTTCGCATTCACAAAATACGCAGTTTTTATGTATAGCAATCCATACAAAAACAGACATGTTGACAGTGATTGAAACTTCGATGTGTATTCAGGGCAGTGGTGAAGGACGGCGCCGCGCTACGCGCGTGTGGTAGTGTCTTTTTATTTCCAACTCATTAATTCGCAACGCTACAACAAAACTTTATATCAGCTAAACAAATACAACTTTTTTATTATATGAGTGTTTCTCTTGTTTATTAATGATATCAATAATCACACCGGTACTCAATGAGGAAGGATATGTGAAACCATTCCTGTTCCACCTGAATGATCTGGAAGAAGAAGGTGATCTTGAACTGATCCTTGTGGATGGGGGGAGCACTGACAGTACAATCGATGAGATACAGGAGTTCGCCAATTTTAAGCACAGGCTGGAATTACTGGATGCTCGAAAAGGCAGGGGTAATCAGATGAATAAAGGAGCTGAGAAAGCTCGTGGAGATATCCTGCTATTTCTCCACGTTGACAGTCTAATTAACAGGGGTTCTTTGAAGATCATCGAAAAGGAACTGGAAGATGAGGCTATTATTGGTGGTGGTTTCAAGCAAAGGTTCAATGACCCTGATCTTTTCTTTAAGTTAGTGAGTTTCTTGGGAAATTTCAGGACAAGATCGACCGGTATCTTCTATGGTGATTACGGTTTTTTCATAAAGAAAGAGATATTTGAAAAAATAGGCGGTTATGATGACATACCTTTTTTGGAGGACGTGGAGATATGTCGAAAGGCTAAGAGATTTGGCAAACTATACTACTCCGCAAGTATAATTTAGAACTATATCTGACAGCCACAGAGCGCACAGAGCGCACAGAGTACACAGAGGGAATGTTGCTACGTTCTCTGTGCTCTCTGTGTCCTCTGTGGCAAAAAGTTACAAAAAGTAGATATTGTTTAGTATAAAACAAATAGATTGTAAGATCCACACGTCTTCGAGACGATACGAAAATAAAGGCAGGATCAAATTAGCGATTGTTTTCAGATTGGCTGTTCTTATGAATGCATTAGGATTCAGACCGGAATTTCTGGGAAAATATATTGCGGATAAGTAATTTTTGTAGCATGATATAATGTTCTAAACGACAAAATGACAGATCTATTTTTTCAAAAACCGTAGCATCAGTCCCCGCCGCAGGCGGCACATTCCAATACTACCAAACTCACAGTCTAAACTCACAGTCTAAACTCACAGTCTAAACTCACAGTCTAAACTCACAGTCTAAACTCACAGTCTAAACTCACAGTCTAAACTCACAGTCTAAACTCACAGTCTAAACTCACAGTCCAAACTCACAGTCCAACCCCACAGTCCAAATCCACAGTCCAACCCCACAGTCCAACCCCACAGTCCAAATCCACAGTCTAAACCCACAGTCCAAACCCACAGTCTAAACCCACAGTCTAAACATTCAATTCTTAGAACATAAATTAAATCTCAAAATAGCAAATATGCCGACACTTGAAAATCGTATTGTATTTCATATTCGTTGTGCAGGAGCGGTGCCGCGCTACGCGCGTGTTGTTGCATTGTTTTTAGCATCTGTCTTGCTCTTTCCATTTAGCGATATTATATGGTTGGTTCGACACTATATTTGAATCGCATATTGCATGAAAAAGTTTAACTTTAGTGAAGTATATTGCTTAAGTGGAGTGGAAATTACTGATATTTTTGGGCATCGGTGAGTGTTAAAAAGTCACAGGATTGCTTTAAGATCGATTTGGAGGGTATGATTATGGATGAGATTATTCGTTTAATTAACGGGATTGATAGCAATGTTCTTACATCGTCTGATGTGTCATTCTTTGTAGATATTTTGAAAAAAAGATCCCACGTAGGAATTCCTGGTATGGAAAAGGTTTCGAAGGATGATATCCAATGGTTTGAGACATACGCTTTTACACTAAAAAAAGTGGAACTTTTGAATGAAGGTGGGCTCTATGACATTGAACGTGGCGGAGATTGGAGACAGGCCCTGGATGATTTCAGCAAATTGAGGTTCCTTGTGGATGAGCTTGAAGAAAAAGAACTGGTAAATGACGTTTTCTGGCACGTTGAGGGTATTGTTTTGTACAATATCACAAATCCTGATATTTACAGGAGATATTTGTATGCTAAAATTAAAAACCATCTGGAGAAAATAAAGAAATAATGGCTTTAAAGCCAAAATTTCTACAAAACAACAACTCTTCCGCAAGGATTAATCTCGGCTATTCCATCCACCTCATCCACAAAATACACACAACTATTAAATACTAATCCAGATTAGTACTAATCATGGTTAGGAAATTTGTTGGACGCCAGAAAGAGATCGCACTTTTGGAAAATGAATGGAACAAAACCAATGGAAAGTTGATCATACTATACGGTAGGCGGCGCATAGGCAAGACGCGGCTAATAACAGAGTTTATATCAGACAAGAAGGGAATATTCTATTTTGCACAGGACACCTCACCCCGAATCCAGATTGCTGGGTTACAGGAGAAGATTGCAGAGTTTACGGGAGATGAGATACTAAGAACGTTTGAGATCAAAGATTGGGATCAGTTATTTGGTTATCTTGCAAAAAATTGTCCAGATG